>CAXIDD010000001.1:0-32228 GCA_964021975.1 uncultured Saprospirales bacterium
CAACGAACAGGCCTGGTTGATGACCATCATGCGGAATTTATTTATCAATGATTATCGCAAGAAAAAACGTCGGCAAACACTACAAGATGGTAGTCCCAATAGCTATTTATTGAATGCCAGTGAGACCGAAGTTTATAACGATGGAGAAAGTCGGGTGGATTATCAAGCATTGTTGCAAATGATTGATGACTTGGAAGATAACCTACGTATTCCTTTCCTATTAAATTATGAAGGATACAAATATGAGGAGATTGCCGAGCAGCTAAATATTCCGTTAGGGACGGTCAAAAGTCGCATTTTCTTTGCACGCAAAAGGATGAAAGCCGCCGTCAAAAAACATTATGCCATCTATATCAATAACTATGAACCTACTGCTGCCTAGGAGCAGTCATTAAATCATTTTTACGAACGTATTACCATGACAAACATTAGCATCAGACTAAATATCAACGATAAACTTTTTCTGCGAGACCCACAGTCAAGTGAACTCGGACAAAGAATTGTTCAAAATAGCATTTTGTTAATCGACGAATTGGGCTTTGAGGAATTCAATTTTAGAAAACTAGCCGAGCGCATTAATTCAACTGAAGGGTCCATCTATCGGTATTTTGAAAACAAGCATTACCTGCTTTTATATTTATTGAATTGGTATTGGGAATGGATGAAATTTCGAATCGATTACAATACCATGAATATTATAGACCCAGTCCGGAGGCTGCGTATTTGTATAGAAATGATCGTAGATGCAACTAAACGCAATGCTTCCATAGATTTTGTGGACGAAGATATCCTACATAAAATCGTGGTTGCAGAGGGCCCCAAAGGATATCATACTAAAACCGTAGATGAGAAAAATAAAGAAGGGTTTTTCTTATCTTATAAAAGCCTGACTCAAAAAATTGCAGATATCTTTTTGGAGATCAATCCAGCATTTGATTACCCAAGAGCATTGGCAAGTACCTTATTAGAGACCGCAAATAATACCATTTATTTTGCTCAGCATTTACCAAAGCTGACAGATATAACCCATGATAGTCCTGATTTTCAGGAAAATATACAAAAGATGCTCCGCAATTTAGTGTATGGAGCTTTACAGAAAAAAGATGCACAGCAGCGCGTGCTACCTCGACAAAATGGAGTATCCAGGACCGCTGCTAAAAAATAATCTTCGTAACGTTTTCTTTGAAAGTAGTTTGTTCGGAAGGCAAAAGGGCACCAAACGAGGAGCCCTTTGCCTAACTTTCAACGGGAGACCTATAATATATTCTAAACCATCCAAATAAATAAAGCTATGAAAACATTAAAATTTGTCTTAATCGCCGTGTTGGCAGTTTCTCTTAGTAATTGTGCCGTCGTCAGACAAGGTGAAGTCGGTGTTAAACGTACCTTAGGTAAATATTCTGATAAAACCTTTACCGAGGGCGTGCGTGCTTTTAATCCCTTTATAACTACTATCGTAAAGGTACCTGTTCAAACCGAAAACCTGGAAGTGGCGCTTAATGTCCCCTCCAAAGAAGGCTTAAATATTGGTGCCGAAATTTCTATCCTTTACAGTGTTATTGGCAGCGATGCGCCCGATTTGTTGCGTACAGTCGGCCGAAGTTATGAGCGCAATGTGGTGCTTCCTGTTTTTCGTTCTACCGTAGCAGATGTCACCTCGCGTTATTTTGCCAAAGATATGCACACCGGCGAAAGAGGGACCATTGAGGTTGCTATTCAAAAGCAAATGATGGAGCTACTTAAAAACAGAGGTATCTTGATCGAAGCAGTTTTAATCAAAAGCATTCAATTGCCACCGAACTTAGCTCGGGCTATTGAAGAAAAACTACAAGCAGAACAACAAGCACTACGGATGGAGTTCACCTTGCAAGAGGCCCGTCAAGAAGCAGAACGCAGACGGATCGAAGCAGCCGGTGTCCGCGACGCCCAAAGTATCATTTCGGAAGGATTAAACCCTAACATTTTACAGTTCAAATCCATTGAAGCCTTTATGGAATTGTCAAAGTCGCCGAATGCGAAAATCATCGTAACGGATGGTGATATGCCCGTACTAGTTACGCCAAAAACGGATGATGTACCAGCTACTAACACCAGACTCAGCACTAGCCAAATAACGAGAAAACGGAATAATTAATTAGTGAAGTAAAGACTCTAAGTAAATTCGTGGCCACTCATTTCCCGATGAGTGGCTTTTTTATTTACAAGAGTGACGAAAAAATAAATATTTATTTTTTCGTATTCTTTTCGTAAGTCTTAATCCAATCTTCAACGCTTATTTTAGTAGCCAACTCACCAATTAATTCAAAAGGAATATCGTCTACTTTTTTAAAGCGGATACAGCTTTTCCCCATGTCTAATTTTCGTTTAGCATGTTTAGGATATTCTGATTGAAACCATGCTAATAAATCAGGTTTTGCATAAACCCCCGAATGATACAGCGCAATGTAGTTTTTTTGAGAAGCTATATTAATGAAAGGTAGTGGTAACTTCGGATCAGGATGGTAACCGGCAGGATAAATACTTTTGGGCACCACATAACCGATCATCCCATAGCTCATGGTTTCTTCAAAACCCTCCGGCAAGTTATCCAATAATTGTTGACGTATTTGTCGCATCGCCTCTGTACGCTCTTCGGGCACTTTGCTAATGTATTCGTCTGGAGAGTTGGCTTCGATTTTCATAACTTAGATATTTGGTTAATAATAGACTTTATTCTAAGAAGCTACAGCCACTTCTTCCTTCTAAAATAAATTACCATAACAACAAAAACAAGTAGCATCACACCAAGCAAAGCAAAATAACCATATCTCCAATGCAATTCTGGCATATGATCAAAGTTCATCCCATAAATTCCTGCGAGAAAAGTCAAAGGAATAAATATAGTCGATACAATAGTCAATACTTGCATGACACTATTGGTTCGGAAACTCAATTCAGAAAGTAAAAGATCCTGTAAGCCGTTCAAGTTATCTCGATAAGTCTCGTTGATCTCCAACACTTGTACTACATGATCGTGTAAATCCCTCAAGTAAACCATAGTTGGCTCTTGGATGATTTCATTTTCTAGAGTCAAGATGGTTTTAAGTAATTCTCTAAGTGGAAAAACCATCTTTCGGAAATCCACTAACTCTTGGCGTAAAGCATAAATCGTCGATCGACTACTAAGGTCTGCATGCGCGATAATATCAGCTTCTAATGCTTCCATTTCGTCCTCTAATGCCTCTAAAACGAGGTAATATTGGTCAACAATACTATCCATTAGAGCATACAAAAGATAATCTGCCTTTCGTTTGCGAATTCGTCCACTGCTTTTTTCTAATCGGGTTCGCACACTATGAAAAAGATCATCGGCATCTTCTTGAAAAGAAAGGATAAAATCCGATCCTAACAATAGAGATATATGCTCTGTATGCAGTTGTTTTTTCGCTTTAGAAAAAGAAAGGGCTTTTAAAGTAACAAAGATTTGTGCTTCGTATTCATCAACTTTAGGTCTTTGAAAAGTATCCACGGTATCCTCTAAAGACAAAGGATGCACCTTAAAGATTTGACCAATTGCCGTTATGAGTTCTGCATCATGCAGGCCTCGTACATCATACCATTGTATAAAGTTAGGATCATCCTGGTGAAAATTGGCCAACTCTTGGTTGTCCAGGTCCTGAAAATTCATTTCCTGCTCATTGTAAGCGAGGTAGTGAATTTTGATTTGCTCCACCTTACGTTTTCCTGTGAAAACGATGGTGCCTGGTGCCAAGCCTGTACTTTTTTTACCCTTTTTATTGCGTTTAGGACTCATGCTTGGCTACTTTTTGTACGATTGTCCGGTGTGGGTAGGGAATCTCAATTCCAGACTGGTCAAATCGTTTTTTAATACTTTCCAATACATCACAACTGAGGGCAAAAGCATCTGCATTGTCTTTAACCCAAGCCCAAGCCCGCAAGTTTACACCAGAGTCTCCTAATAAAGTTAATCGAACAGGCACGATCGGTGCATTGGCTTCAATTTGCTCGGGATTACGATTATCTATTATTAGTGGGTGAGCAAGAATCTCTTCTGCTATAATTTGCTTCGCCAAGTCAATATCACTTTCATAGCTAATGCTCAACTCTATCCATTTACAGATTTTTCCATCCGTAAAGTCAGCATTTACAATTACCTCATTGCTAATCACCGAATTGGGAATAATAATTCGTCGATTTTCAAAATCACGAATAACCGTATGTCTCAAAGTGATATCCTCTACCACACCAGCACGTGTACCAATAGTCAAGCGATCATTCACTTTGAATGGTTTAAAAATAACAATAAAGATGCCCCCTACGATATTACTCAGCGCATGTTGAGAAGCAAAGCCCATGGCTACTGCAATGATACCAGCCCCCGTTAACAAACTACCAGCAAGTGTCTTAAATTGTGGCAACTGAAAGAGTGCTAAGCCAAAGCCAACCGTATAGATTAAACCAACAGAAAGGTGTCGCAAAAACAAGTAGTTGGTTGGGTTGTGGTCTTGTATGATGGGCTTTTTTCTCAGGCGTTTAAAAGACCGACTGACAATAGCCGCTAAAATAATTGTGCCAAAAAACATGCCCAAAAAATAGAGTAAGCTTTGTGTGGAGGCCGAAAGATTCAAATTCATGAGCTTATTTATTTTTTTCTTTTAGACGAGTACTATTGTCTAACAACCAATGTCCTAAACCTACCAGCCGTTCGGCTAATCCTTCTCCAAATGGCGTCAAACTGTACTCCACTTTTGGTGGCACTTCTGCATAGACATTGCGCTTGACAATATCATTTCGTTCTAACTTCTTTAAAGTTACGGAAAGCATTCGTGCAGAAATGCCTGTAATATTACCTTTAAGTTCATTAAAGCGCAATACTTTGTAATAACCTAAATTCATAATACAAAAAAGACTCCACTTATCCATAGACGCAGAAAAGAGTTGCGCAGTCGGGCAAAGACCAGACTCTAACAATGGCCGCGTTTTTATAAAATAATCTTTGATGTTTTTTTTGAGTGTAAACTCCTCATTATCAGCTTTAGTTACTACCATGTTACTGAGTTATGGGACAGTAAGTTCTTGTATCTCTAAGACAGAAGGTCTACTTTGTTCCCAGATGATCAATTTTTTCAAATAGCTTCTAAGTTACTAAAAGTAACTATAATTCAAAAATATGTTTCCTACTTCCATACAAGATAAACCAAGCATCCAAGAAGGATTAAAAGCACAATACCATACGCTATTAGGCTGGCTAAGAGCGAATCCTGACGAGCAATTCTCAGCAATCAGATATCCAGATAAATGGACAGTTGGCCAACATGCTTATCATCTCATACAAAGCACAGAGCCGCTTAATCAAGCGCTTGCCTTACCTAAAATGGCACTAAGAGGCTTATTCGGAAAAAAGAATGAACGTCCAGAACGTAGCTACCCAGAATTGGTACAATATTATCAAGGCAAACTGAGCAAAGGAGGACGTGCTCCCAGTAAATATGAGCCTCCAATCATCACCAATACGCAGAAGCCAGTAATCCTCAATCAGCTCTCTAATGAATTGGAAAAGCTAGAAAAAAACTTAACTAAATGGGAGGAAGATCAAATGAGCATCTACTTGCTACCTCACCCACTAATGGGAAAATTAACCATCCGAGAAATGCTGTTTTTTACCGTTTATCACACCGGACATCATCATCGGATTTTGGCAGAAAAGTATAGTTGATTTTTTGAAACCTTATGAGGCATATAAGATTATATATGAGCATGCTTAAATGACCTTATAATCCTTATGTGGTTTAAAAAATTAACCCTAGCTGTAAAAACACAAAATCAACTAACAAAAATGCAAGTACTCCAGCTCTACTTCAAAATCCTAGATCGTATCTCTCCGACCTTAGCCGCTCATAAAATGTACACCGTAATGACCAATCCACGTGTACGCAAACTTCGAGATTTTGAAGAGCAAGTACTCAATCAGGCCAAACAAAAACGTATTCCTTTTAAAGGCTTTGAAATACAAACTTATTGCTGGGGGAGTAAAGAAGGGAAAACAGCCCTAATGGTCCACGGTTGGGAAGGTCAGGCTGGAAACTTTGGATCTATTATTCCCGAATTAGTGAATCAAGGCTATCAGGTGGTTGCCTATGATGCGCCCGCCCATGGCCGTAGCTCAAAAGGAAAAACAAACATGTTTGATATTCCAGATTTGACTGGCTCTCTTTTAACAGAATATCGTCCCGAACTAATCATCAGTCATTCCTTCGGTTCCGTAATCACAGCGATGAGCTTGAAAAAGCATATGGACGTGCGCATAAAGAATTGGATAATGATCACAACTCCTTATATCTATATCAATTACATCAAAGGCGTAACAAAATATTTTGGCCTATCTCAAAAGACTTTTAAAAAACTCATCAAACTAGTAGAAGTCAACCTTGGAGAACCCATTGAAAATCTGAATATGGCTTCCTATTGTGCTTCTTTAGAAAATATTGAAGAAGCGACCATCATCCATTCCATCAAAGACAAAGTTATCCCAATCAATTCGGCTAGGAAGACCAACGCAGGATTCAAAAAATCCCAATTAATCGAACTGGACAACCTTGGGCATTATGGTATTTTATGGTCTGATCAGACTAAAGAGGTCATCAAAAAACTCATTGCTAAGTAAGAGACTCGACATAGACAGGAAGGTTTTCGTTTTCTAATGGCTCTTCGTAGTTATTGAAGCTCCATTCGGCTATTGTTGAGCAAGTTGATTTGTCAAAGGCAATAAGAACTTTATATTGCAAGTGCAAACTACGCTAATGAAAAAAATATTCGGATCCTTTTTCTTGGCTAGCCTCTTTTTGGGAGTGCAAGCTCAAGACAATATCGACGTTGAAAGACGTCAACTAACCATCACCACGACTACCGAACCTATCCAAGTTGATGGCAACCTTTCGGAAAATGTTTGGCAGACGGCACCCGCTGTCACTAATTTTGAACTCAATCAACCAATTGATGGTCAACGTGCTAAAAAACAAACAGTCGTCCAAATCATCCATGATGAACGCTATGTCTACATTGCAGCCAAAATGTGGGATGACCCCGACTATATTATCCAAACCCTTAAAAGAGATAATACGGCTGAAAATGATGAATTCAGCGTTTTGATCGATCCCGTTGGGCAACGAACCAATGGTTTCCTATTCTCAACCAGTGCTTACGGCGTACAATCCGAAGCCCTAATTTCTGCTTCAGGTACGGGCTTGTCCTCTACCAACTTAGATTTGAGCTGGGACAACCGATGGTTTTCTGAGGTACAACGCCATGCAGACTATTGGACTGTAGAAATAGCCATTCCTTTCAAAACATTAAGATATAAAGCCAATATTAAAGAATGGGGCATCAATTTTTACAGATTGGAACCCGGTTCTAATGAAATTCATACTTGGTCACCTGTACCTCGGCAATTTGATTTCTTTGATTTAGGATATACGGCCTCCATGATCTGGAATAAAGCACCCGAAAAACAAGGGAGCAACGTCTCTTTTATTCCATATGCCACCACCCGTATGGAGCAAGTGAATACCGAAAATGGAAAAGAAACAGATTATAAATTCGATGTCGGTTTGGATGCGAAAGTGGCCATTACTCCAACCCTAAATTTGGACTTAACCGTCAATCCTGACTTTTCGCAAGTTGAAGTAGATCGACAGGTAACCAACTTGACGCGGTTCAATATTTTCTTTCCAGAACGGCGACAATTTTTCCTCGAAAATGCCGATGTCTTTAACGAGTTTGGTCAATTTGCCGAACGTCCATTTTATTCTCGTCGCATTGGTTTGGATCCATCGGGGCAAACCGTTCCTATTAATTATGGAGTTCGCTTGAGTGGCAACCTCAATAATCGGCTCCGAATAGGTGCTTTCAACATGCACAGTGGTGCTGGTGACAATGGACCCGCACAAAATTATAGTTCCTTGACTTTCCAACAACGCATCTGGGAACGCTCATCAATCAAAGGCATCTTCCTCAATCGACAAGCTTTCAGCGATGGAGAGTTGCAGGATGATGATTACGGCCGTAACCTCGGTGGGGAATTCAATTACAGCACATCGGATGGTAAATGGACAGCTTTAGGTGGTTATCTGCATTCTTTTAAAGAAGGGTTTGACGATGAAAACCAGCATGTCTATGGCCGCTTTAGCTACAGCGGACAGCAATTCCGTACTTTCTTAACGCTACAAAGTATGGGTGAAAACTATTTCGCTGATATGGGCTTCACAGGTCGGCTTTTCAATTTTAATCCGCTAACCAATGAAGTAGAAAGGATCGGTTTTACCCAAGTGGCCAATATGATGGATTATTATATTTATCCAAAAAACAGTGAGAAAGTCAATTTTCATTGGTCTGGCTTGGAGAATTTTATCTATTTCAATCATGATATTGGGCTAAATGAATGGTATACCAGGCTACGGCATTTTATCTTTTTCAAAAACACCAGCCAATTGCGGTTTCGCTTAAATAATAATTACATTGATTTAGCGGTACCTTTTGCCCTTACGGAAACTCCTCTGCCAATTGGGGATTACAACATGACCGAGTTCAACGTTCAGTTTAATACGGATGTACGAAAATTGGTCAACACAGAATGGTTTGTCGTCTATGGGCAGTTTTACAATGGGACGAAATTGACCTACCGAGGTAGCTTGAACTACCGGGTGCAACCTTGGGGGACCTTCACTTTGGGCATTGAGCAAAACCACATTCGATTGCCGGCACCTTACGGTGATTTAGATTTGACTTTAGCAACGGGGCGTTTCGAAGTGAACTTCACCAACAACTTATTCTGGACGACTTTCTTACAATACAATACCCAAGCAGACAACTTCAACATTAATAGCCGATTCCAATGGCGATTCGCACCGATGTCGGATGTATTCTTGGTTTATACAGATAATTATGTCGTTGATGGAATGTTTGGGCCTAAAAACCGATCTTTAGTTTTGAAAATGAATTATTGGCTAACATTGTAGGTCGGCGATCTACAATGTCTTGTACAGGCGATGCACTGCGCGTCTCTGCACCAAATGAAACACAGACGATGCGGTGCATCGTCTCTACATCAAAATAATTATGGAAAATACAATTCTTAACACCCTTGAAAATGCAGGCATCAGTGGCACTGTTCTGCTACAAATATTGCTAACTCTTTTTGTTGCTATCTTATTTCTCCAATCTGGTATAGACAAAGTGATTAATTACAAAGGAGAACAGGCTTTTTATAAATCTCATTTCAAGAAGACCTTCCTGAAAAATACGGTCCCTTTACTCATGCCAACCATTACAATAGCAGAAATAGCAGCAGGTCTATTTTGTGGCTTAGGTGTATTGATGCTCTTGTTTACAGGTGATCCAAGCTTAGGATTTTTAGGGATGCTTTTAGCTGCTTTAAGCATCATTATGCTGTTTTTTGGCCAGAGAATAGCCAAAGACTTTGGAGGGGCGGCCAGTTTAGTGCCCTACTTTATCTTAACGATTATCGGTTTATACAGCTACCTAGTTTAACATGGATTACAAGGCTGATTTTCCCATTTTTCAGGTTCATCCAGACTTGGTTTATTTAGATAATGCGGCTACTACCCACAAACCAAAAACAGTGGTAGATGCGATACAGCATTTCTACACTCAGGAAAATGCAACCATCAATCGTGGCTTATATCCGCTAGGCGCACATGCAAGCCGGAAATATCAAGCTGTTCGAAAACAAGTAGCTGAGTTTTTAAATGCAGCTAGCGCACAGGAAATAGTTTTCACAAGCGGCACCACCGATAGCATTAACCTAGTCGCCCAATCTTTTGTGCTACCTAAACTAAACGCAGGAGATGAAGTCCTCGTGACGGCTATGGAACACCATGCCAATCTAATACCTTGGCAACAAGCTTGTCAACAAAGTGGCGCAAAATTGAAGATCGCCCCCATTTTGGATGATGGGACATTAGATTTAGCCGCTTTTGAAGCACTCCTTAGTCCAAATACTCGCTTCATCTCGGTAGTTCACATTTCTAATACCTTGGGAACGATTAATCCAATTGAGAAAGTTATCAAACTAGCCAAAAGCCAAAAACACCCTATTCCAATATTGATAGATGCCGCCCAAAGTGCGGCACATTATGACTTGAATGTACAACAGCTAGATTGTGATTTTTTAGTCTTCTCCGGCCATAAAGTCTATGGTCCGACGGGTGTTGGAGTGCTTTATGCAAAAACAGAACACCTAGAAACCATGCAGCCTATCCGTTTTGGCGGAGACATAATTGAGCGCGTCACTTATGAGCAAGCTGCATTCGCCAAAGCACCCCGTCGCTTTGAAGCCGGCACACCCAATGTTGCGGGCATAATTGGTCTTGGTGTTGCCTTGGATTATATCAAAAGTCTAGACCAGAAAGTAGTGCATATGCATCTGAATAACTTAAAAGACCTCGCCACACAAGCGTTGCAAACCATTGATGATATCGTGTTGGTTGGTACGGCAAAAAATAAAAGTGCCATTTTATCTTTCAATTTACGAGACGTCCACCCACACGATGTTGCTAGTTTTTTAGGCGCTGAGAATATAGCGATACGAGCTGGCCACCATTGCACACAACCGTTGATGGATGCCTGGGGCTTTCCGGGGACGGTACGCGCTTCGTTTGCTGTTTACAATACGGAAAAAGATATTAACAAACTGGTGGAAACTTTGGTAGAGGTGCAGGCGTTTTTTAAATAAAAAAATTAGCCTATTGAAAAAGTGGATTTTAAATGTTATTTTTATACGTGAAAAAAATCACGTATGAGTAATAAATTAACATTATCTATTGATCAAGTCGTCATAGCAGAAGCAAAAGAATATGCTAAATCAGAAGGTAAAAGTTTATCCAATATTGTAGAAGAATATCTCAAATCACTTTCTTCAAATGAACATTCAGATCAAAAAAAAATATCTTTAAAAATTGTTAAGGAGTTAAAAGGCTCCATTAAGATGCCCAAAGACTTTATTTCCTACCAAGAAACGCTTAAAGATGCACTCTTAGAAAAATATTTAGGCGAATGAATAAAGTATTTTTAGATTCAGATGTTCTCCTAGATTTATTATTAGATAGAACGCCTTTTTCAGATGATATAGCGGCTATCATCGAAGTTTCAATTGATTCGGAAGTAAAACTTTGCACATCGCCAGTTAGTATTACCAATATTCACTACATAATTGGAAGTTTGGAAAATAAAAGCAAGGCTGATTTAAAAACAAAAAAGCTTTTACAGATAGTCGACATGGAAAATATCGGTCAAACTGTTATTGATAGAGCAGTGTCTTCAAAGTTTAAAGATTTCGAAGATAGTGTACAAAATTATTGTGCTGAGGAATCAGGTCATAACATAATAATAACTCGAAATACAAAAGATTATAAAGAAAGTACATTGTCAATTTTTACTCCAAAGGAATACCTTGCAAAAATTAGGAATAAAAAATAACAACAGATCAATGAAATTAAATCTTCTAGCTTTTGGCATCGCTAAAGATATCGTTGCAGGAAAAAACACCACTTTAGAAATAAAAAATGGATCAACAGTTGGAGAACTAAAGGAAAAACTATTCCAAGAGTTTCCGGCCTTTGAAAAACTACGCTCCTTATCCATCGCCGTAAATGCGGAGTATAGAGCGGATGATTTTACTTTGTCCTCAGATGACGAAATTGTTATCATCCCACCGGTTAGTGGCGGCTAAAATTACAAATCCTTATTCTTGATCGCTACTATTTCCGCTAGAATACTCAGTGCGATTTCTTGGGGTGTTTTAGCATTGATATCCACACCAACCGGACCATGAATACGGTCTACTTCCGCTTGACTAAAGCCTTTTTCCAACAAACGATTAATTCGCTTTGCTTGTGTCCGGCGACTACCCAAGGCACCTATATATGCGACTGGCTTTTTTAATAAAATCTCGAGGGCATTATCATCAATTTTTGGATCGTGTGATAGGGTGACCACATATGTATCTTGATCTAATTCAAATTGGGGAAGCACCTCTGATGGATAGTCATTGAACAGCTGATCTGGGGCTCGTTCAAATTGTGTTTTATTAGCAAAAATGCCGCGGGGATCGATGACAATACATTCGAATCCAAAACCACTGGCCAATTGGATTAAATCAGCGGTCAAATGAGCTGCTCCAATCAAAAAGAGTTGACTTTTTTTGGGAATTACATGCAAAAAATATTTTTCTCTTTCCCATTCAGACAGATGGCTTTTCCGAGCTTGGTAAGCTTGCAATGCCTGCTCTTTGATCTCCTTTGGCAAATCACCAATTATAGAACCATCTATTAAAACCAATCCTTCTTGTTGGATTTCTGCACCAATTTTTGTGCACCAAATACTTCCCTGATTAGTCGTTACCGCCTGCTGAATACCTTGCCAAATAAGATTATCTTCTGATAGAAATGGACTTAACAAAACCTCTATTCGGCCACCACAACTCAGACCAACGGTCCAAGCATCATCATTGGAAACACCAAACGCTAATATTTGGGGCTGGCCATCCGTCAATACTTTTTGAGCTGCCTTAACCACTGCGCCTTCTACACAGCCACCACTAACCGAACCAGCCATCTCCTGATCTTCCGAAATTAGCATAATCGATCCAACGGGCCTAGGTGCCGCATTCCAAGTTTTTAGAACTCTGGCAATGGCAAATTTCTTATTGGCTGCTTGCCAGGCCTGGATAGTTGAAAGTAATGTCTTCAAAAGCTTATCTTTAATTAAATTAAGAAATCGTTCAATATTATCTACAGCTTATTTCAGGCCCTTTTAAGCTTCCACTTCGTTAAAAAGCCTCGTCATAGCTAGGCTATGTCTACGTTTTTTGCCTCGTTGAAACTTAAAATTGCACTGAACTATAACTTATACATAATATTGAACAATTTCTTAATGCCTATTTAGCACATACGTTAGCAATATTAATCTATGCTAAAGATACTACTTGGAACTGCGAAAGGTTTAGTTATTCTCGAAAAACATAAAAAATGGAAAATCGCAAAGGTTGACTTCTTAGGCTTCCCTATTTCTTTTGTCTACGTTGATAACCGAACCAATACTTGGTGGGTTGCCCTTGCCCATCGGCATTGGGGACCTAAGTTACATCGTTCTACCGATCAAGGCTACACCTGGGAATCTGTCGACCTACCTCAATACCCAGTAGATACTAAACTAAGTAATGGCCACCGTGCAACGCTCAAAAAAATGTGGTGTATGCAACAAGCCGGAAAGGACTACCCCAATGGACTTTGGCTTGGCACAGAACCAGGAGGTTTATTTTATTCGGCTGATAATGGCCAACATTTCGAGCTGGTCCGCAGCCTTTGGGACCATCCATCCAGGTCAGATGCTATGCAATGGTTTGGCGCTGGGAGGAATCATCCTTTTATTCATTCCATTGTGGTGGACCCTACCAATAATGACCATGTTTATATCGCCGTTAGTTGTGCTGGCATTTTTGAAACTCATGATCGGGGTATTTCCTGGCAACCTCGTAATCAAGGACTCATAGCGGCCTATTTACCCAACCCAAAGCCAGAAGTAGGACACGATCCCCATCTACTTTTACAATGTGCTTCAAATACTAAGGTGCTTTGGCAGCAAAATCATTGCGGTGTATTTCGTACCAGCAATGGCGGTAAACTTTGGGAAAACATTTCAGATACTGAAGGGATTGCCAACTACGGTTTTGCACTAGCGATCGACCCACAGAACGCTGCTAAAGCTTGGGTAATTCCTGCACTTAGCGATGAAAAACGGGTTGCCAAAGATTTAGCCCTAGTCGTTAGTCGTACCGAAGATGCGGGCCAAACTTGGCAAGCATTACGCAAAGGCCTACCTCAACAAAACTGTTTCGATATTGTCTTCCGGCATGCTTTCCAGTACTACGAGGGGCAATTGGTTTTTGGTACAAATAATGGCAATTTATACTGGTCGGACAATGAAGGTACTAATTGGCAAAAAATTGCAACCAACTTAGCGCGTATTGATACGGTGCAAATAGTTTCTTAGCAAAGCGTTAAATTTAATTAAGCCATTAAACCCTAAGTACATTCCTTAGTCTAAGCATCGTTCACTAAGAAGCTATTTGAATCAAAAATTCAATGTTTAATTACCGCTATAAATCAACTATTTCTCCTATGCATGATATGAATCACCTTTATTGGCGCGCTGGGTTTGGACTCAGTCCAGAAACGTGGCAACAACGTAAAGACTGGTCTAGAAAAAAGGCCGTAGACCAGCTATTTAAACAAGCTAAAAAAGCCAACCCCCTACCAATCCCAGTGGTGCCTGATTTACGTCAAATGGGTAAATTGACCAAAGAAGAACGTGATGAAATTCGAAAACAAGATAGAGCCGCTGTGATTAATATTAATAGCAGTTGGGTACTTAGAATGGCAGATCCCAAAGAAGCAGCTTTATTGGAACGAATGACTCTTTTTTGGCATGGACATTTTGCCTGTCGCTCTCGCTCCGGAAAATTAGCAGCCCAACAATTGAATACCCTGCGGAAACATGCGCTAGGTGATTTTCGATCTTTGCTATTAGGAATCGCTCAAGATCCTTCCATGATTCGTTATTTGAACAATCAGCAAAATAAAAAAAAGAGTCCCAATGAAAACTTCGCTAGAGAAGTAATGGAGCTTTTTACGATGGGTCGAGGTCATTATACGGAGCAGGACATCAAAGAAGCAGCCCGCGCCTTTACTGGCTGGTCTTCCACGTCTACAGGTGATTTTATTTTTCGGGAAAGAGTACATGACACTGGCACAAAAACCTTTCTAGGAAAAACTGGCCGTTTCGGTGGAGAAGATATTATTGATCTACTTTTAGAGCAGCGAGCAACTGCTGATTTTATAACCCGAAAAATCTACCGTTACTTCGTTAATCCAAAAATTGACGAGCAGGAAGTGAGCTACTTAAGTCAACAGTTTTACGACTCGAATTATGATATCGAGAAACTAATGCACTTAATTTTCTCAAGTGAATCGTTTTATGCTGCCAGAAATAAAGGTAGTAAAATCAAATCTCCGGTTGAATTTTTAGCGGGTATGATTAAAACCTTAGGCTTGACTTTAGAAGATGAACGCTCCGTTTTATTCTTACAACGCGCCTTAGGACAAGTATTATTTGATCCACCAAATGTAGCTGGCTGGCCTGGAGATAAAAACTGGATTGATAATGCCACCCTCATGCTTCGACTTAATATAGCTCAAAGTATCGTGGGTGCCACCGCTTTTAACTTTAGAGAAAAAGCTGGTTTGGAAGATCGTAAACGTGCCATGAGTCGAAAGAAAATCGAGGCAAAATCTAATATTCAACCTTTGATTCAACTGGCAGAAGGCCGTTCAAACTCCGAGGATATCGAAGATTTAGCAGCCTATCTTTTATTGGCAGAAACCAAAATTAAACCGGAACTCATTGAACAGTATAGCCCAGTTCAAAATCGAGAAGCCGCACTGACCTTGTATAGCCTGCGTTTGATGAGCTTACCGGAGTATCAGATGTGCTGATTGTTTTTTTAATCTGGACAAAAAGCATCTTTATACAAACACACAATGAATACTAAAGAGGCTTTTATTCAGAAGAACCATATGAGGCATATAAGCTCATTGAATTATTTTGCTATTTAAAATGTAAATCAAATGCAACGTAGAGACTTTTTACAGACCTCCGCTTTTGTTTCGGCAAGTATGCTGGCACCAGCGTTTTTAAGAGGCTTTTCAAATAAACAATCCTTACGCTCTCGTAGTGGAAAAATATTAATAGTAGTTCAATTATCTGGTGGAAATGATGGTTTGAACACCGTGATCCCTTATCAAAATGACCTTTATTATCAAAATCGTCCGAGGCTAGGAATTCCTCAAAATGAAGTACTTCGGCTCAATGATGACTTGGGTTTAAACCCAGTAATGGGAGCCTTACGATCCTTGTATGAGGAAGGCCATGTTTCAATTGTCAATAGTGTGGGCTATCCCAACCCGGATCGTTCTCATTTTCGGAGCATGGATATCTGGCACACCGCTAGCTCCAGTGACGAATACCTTACTTCTGGATGGTTGGGGCGCTACCTAGATCATGCTTGTGGCAATTGTCAGCAACCTTATCATGCCTTAGAAGTTGATGACAGTTTGAGTTTAGCTTTGAAAGGACAGACCCGCAATGGTTTTGCCATGTCAGATCCTAAAAAACTGCAAAGAGCTACTCAAAATAAATTTCTAAAAGCGGTCGCTCAACATGAGCACGAGGAGGAAGAACACATCGCGTATTTGTATAAAACAATGATTGACAGTCAATCTTCTGCCGATTATTTGTACCAAAAGTCTAAGGTTTTTCAAGCAAAAGCTAATTATCCCCAAACTGCATTTGGGAAAGACCTTAAGCAAATTGCGGAGCTAATTACTGCTGACACACCTACCCAGGTATATTACGTCAGCCTTACTGGTTTTGACACTCATGCCAATCAGAAAAACCAGCAGGAACGTTTGCTAAAACAATATGCAGATGGAATGCAAGCCCTGGTCCAGGACCTGAAACAGAATGGATTATTTAAAGATACGCTCATCATGACATTCTCTGAGTTTGGACGCCGAGTGAAGCAAAATGCTAGTAATGGAACCGATCATGGTACCGCTAACAACCTTTATTTGATTGGTGAAAATTTAGGGAAACCTGGATTTTTTAATGCTGCGCCAGATTTAAGTCAACTAGATAATGGAGATCTTATTTATCAAGTTGACTTCCGAAACATTTATGCCACTATTTTGGATCGTTGGTTAGAAAGTCCGGTACCAGAAGTTCTTGGAAAACGCTTTGATACTTTAAAACTTCTATAAAGGGATTAAAACTTAGGTGCCTTAGGTGGTTCAAATCAACTAAGGTGAAATTTAAAAATACTTTGTAGTTTTGTGCAACTAAGACCGTTATTTATGGGTTTGTTAAAGCGAATTATAGGTTTTTTCAATAGTGCACAAAAAAAGGTAGAACCAGATCCTATGAAGTATTTGATTGTTGGTCTTGGCAATATGGGGCCAGATTACGATGACACCCGACATAATGTTGGTTTTGAGGTAGTAGATCATTTAGCAAAGGAGTTTGACGTTTCCTTCAAAAATGACCAGTTGGGAGATTTGGCTACTTTCAAACATAAAGGACGGACTTTTATACTCTTGAAACCATCCACTTTTATGAATCGTAGTGGAAAAGCGGTTCGATATTGGATGCAAAAAGAAAAAATTGAGAAGTCTAATATATTGGTGATAGTAGACGATTTAAATTTGCCTTTCGGCAAACAGCGTCTTCGTGGCAAAGGCAGTGATGGCGGTCACAATGGTCTCAAAGACATTGATCAAATGACTGGTGGCAATAATTATTCCCGCCTACGATTTGGGATCGGCAGTGATTTTTATAGCGGTCAGCAAGTCGATTTTGTATTGGGTAAATGGGATTCAGAAGAATCAAAGGCCCTACCAGAATTAATCAAATACGCAGGAGATACCATTAAAGCTTTCGGCACCATCGGCCTGAATCACACCATGAATCAGTACAATAAAAAATAAGCAGTATGGCTCAGAAACCACATTATTATGAGCAGGTATTCGAAGTCACTCAATTGATTCCTTTTGGTCGGGTGTCAACCTACGGCGCAATTGCAGACTACTTAGCTTTAGGTTCTGCTCGTATGGTTGGTTATGCCCTGCGCAATGCTTTCAATGGTATGCACATTCCGGCCCACCGGGTTGTTAACCGCAATGGAGAACTGACGGGCCGCTTGCAGTTTCCTACGCCAACTATGATGGAGGAACTACTTCGACAGGAAGGTGTCCCTGTCGAAAATCATAAAGTAGTTGATTTTAAAACCCGTTTTTGGCATCCAGCCGAGGGCTTAGAAGAGTAATCAATTTACAACTTTACTTTTTTTGGTAATTCCTTAGCAATTGCACCAAATTCCACACATCAGTATAACTATTATAAATAGGTGCCGGAGCAATTCTAATCACGCCGCTTTTATCACTTTCCGCACCAGACTGGTCGGGCATATTATGTTCTCTCCAGTCGCAAATCACTCCATTTGCACTGATGTAGTCGAAAAGATCTTTTCCTTCCTTTCCAGTGATAAAGGATAACTGTGCTCCGCGCTGAGCGGGGTCTCGAGGCGTGATAAATTCATAATCATGCCCTTCTGCTCTTAATTCGTCGATCAAAAATTCAAGATACCCAGTCAGTTGTATACTTTTTTCGCGTAAAGCGGGCATAGTGGCTTTATAGTGCAAGTCGTGGCTGGCTTTCATTGGCGGGAAAGCCAAAATTGGCGCATTACTTAACTGCCAGCCATCTGCTCCTTTGGTTGGGACAAAACCTTTCTCCATAAGGAAACGACGCTCTTCGTCGTGGCCCCACCATCCAGCAAAACGAGGCAACTCAGGATTAAAGGCATGACGTTCGTGAATAAAACAACCAGCTAAGGCACCTGGACCTGAGTTGAGGTATTTGTATGTGCACCAAACTGCAAAATCAACATCCCAATCGTGTAAATGTAGAGGGACATTACCTGCTGCATGAGCCAAATCAAACCCAACTTGCGCACCAACTTTGTGCCCCGCTTCGGTAATCGCTTGCATATCAAAAAGCTGACCAGTATAGTAATTCATGCCACCAAACAGTACCAAAGCGGTCTCAGGCCCATGTTGGTCAATAGCACTCAAAATATCTTCTGGTTCTAAAGTCAACTTTCCAGGTCGTGGAGCTACTTCAATAATGGCTTCGGCTGGATCATAGCCATGAAATTTCACTTGACTTTCTACGGCGTACTGATCCGAAGGAAATGCCCCGGCTTCCATAATGATCTTATAACGGGCTTTCTCAGGTCGATAAAAGGTGACCATCATCAAATGAAGGTTGACCGTTAGGGTATTCATCAAAACGATTTCCTGCTCCTTTGCTCCAACGATGTGCGCAGATTGAGGTGCAAGAGATTTGTGATAATCTACCCAGGGGACTTCGCCTTCAAAATGACCTTCTACACCTAAAGCTCTCCAACGGTCCAATTCTTTTTGTATCTCGGCTCCAGCTGTTTTAGGTTGGATACCTAAGGAATTTCCACAGAAATAAAGGCTATCTTTTCCTTGATGCTGGGGAAAGTAAAATGCTTCTCGAAAGGAACGTAAAGGATCTGCTTGATCTAGTTTTTTAGCCGTAGCTAAACTGGTATCGTATGTGACGGTCATATTCTTTGGTTTGGCCTGCAATTAATAGTGTGATCGGAACCACTTTTGCGTAACAAAAGTAAGTCTTTTATGTTTTTACTTATAGCAATTGAACCAACATCATTAAGAAGCTATTTGAATTTATATCTTTGTGCTTTTGAAAAAACAGGATAATATGTCTACATCTATTGTTTCTTATAATATTAATGGTATTAGAGCAGGTTTAAGAAAAGGCTTAGCTGAATGGCTCTTTGAAAACCCCGCAGATATACTTTGTATACAAGAAACCAAAGCACAGCAAGAACAAGTAGATGTGCAGGCTTTAGAAGCATTAGGTTATCAGCATTTTTGGCATTCTGCAGAAAAGAAAGGCTATAGTGGTGTGGCAATATTTACCAAGCAAAAACCAGATTTGGTCAAAGTTGGCTGTGGAATAGAAAAATATGATCGAGAGGGTCGGATCCTAAGAGCCGACTTTGGAGATTGGACCTTGTTGAATTGTTATTTTCCTTCCGGCACCTCGGGAGATGAACGACAAGCTTTCAAAATGGACTACCTCGCTGACTTTCAAAACTGGATCAACGAACTGAAAAAAGAGCGACCTCAATTAATTATTGTGGGCGATTACAATATTGCTCATACGGAGATGGATATTCACAACCCCAAAGGCAATAAAAAAACTTCAGGTTTCCTACCAGAAGAAAGAGAATGGATGACACAGTGGTTTGCGGGAGGATTTACGGATGCTTTCCGAAGCTTGAATCCAGATAAAGTAGAATATTCTTGGTGGAGCTACCGAGCCAATGCCCGAGCTAATAATAAAGGTTGGCGGATTGATTACCAATCGGTCACTGATAACTTGAAGGACCGTTTAATCAAGGCTTATCAAATGACAGATGCAGTACATTCGGATCACTGCCCCGTTTATTTAGAAGTTGATCTTTAGAAAATGAAATCTATACAAATTCGTTTAGGTAGTATTCCAGAAGTTGTGGCTTTGAGTCAAGCTATTCCTGAATTTAAAGATCCACATACTGCGGAGGTTTATGAAGAACGGATATCGTCAGTTCCTCATCTTATTTTGGTTGCCGAAATAGAAGGAGAACCAGCTGGATTTAAAGTAGGTTATGAAAGAGATCGAATCTTTTATTCTTGGATGGGAGCGGTCTTACCCGCTTATAGAAGACTGGGTATTGCGCAAAAACTGGCTAATCAACAAGAAAAATGGGCAAAATCACAAGCTTATACAACCATTAGGTGTAAAACACGCAACCATCATAAAGGGATGTTTATCTTTGCTTTGAAAAATGGCTTTGATGTCATCGAAGTACAGGTTAAAGATTCTATCGGTGAAAACCGGATTTTATTACAAAAAACAATTGTCTGAAAAATTTAAATCAAATGAAGCTGATATCTAAAATTACCTACTTAGTCTGTTTTTGCTTTCTTAGTTTGCACCTAAATGCTCAATCTATTGGCGGTGGCTTTAAAACCGGTTTGAATTTTTCCAGATTCGATGGTCCTACCATCCAAGATGCAAATGGCAATGATTTGGAATCCTTCAGTTATGCAACTGGATTCCACGTTGGAGCCATCGTTAATTTTAAATTGACAGATTACTTTGGCTTGCGTGGAGAATTATTGTACTCTCAAAAGGGGACCGATTATGACTTTAATGGCGCTTCCTACCTTCGAATCTACAATGATAATGCGAGCCAAAATGTAATCCTAAACGGAAACCGAGTAACGACCATTAATATTACAACCTCTCATATCGATATTCCAATTTTAGCTTATGCACGCATTGGTAGAATTGAATTCGCAGGCGGTGTGAATGCCGCTGTTATGATAAACTCTACAGGTACAGGAGAAATTGCCCTCAGGAACGTCGTGACACCCTTGGGACAATCTAAGGAGGATATCATCATTAGCGTAGATGCCAATTATTTCCAAGATGAATATCAAATTTCTGATTTGGTTGACCCTCGAACGATTACGGTATTAAATGTAGACTACTTGGCACCCAGTGTAGCCGGTGCCTATTATGATGCTTCTGATAGTAATGAGAATGCATTCAAAAGATTGGATTGGGGCTTGAATGCACAATTGGGATTCTACCTGAATCAAGGCCTTCTAGTTAGTTTCCGGGCTAATTATGGCTTGACAGATGTGACCAATCAAGTCCAGGATATCGATCCACGTAATTTAGAAGCTGGACAAGTAGTCACAAGGGATGATTTTGACAGGAACATCTCCCTACAAGCTTCGGTTGGTTTTAGTTTCTAGAACGATTCTTAGAAAATAAAAACATACAAACTGAGTAAGAGTCTCCACACAAAATCATGTGTGCTTACCCAGTTTGCATGTTTATAAACAGTCTCGTCATTAAAATTATTTGGTCAGGGCTGAGTCGTTTTACAGCGAGTACTAGCTTGCTTGTTTGCTAGCTATGATCTGCTCAGCTGTAATCGTTTCTTGGTTCAAGTTCTTCACTATATCAAAAGTCGTAACGATTCCTTTAAGTTCGTTGTTTTCAACAACGGGTATAGCATGGAAGCGATTGACCATAAAGATTTCAAGTGCTACATTAATCCGATCAGTTGGACTCACTTTTGCCAGCCCGGTGGTCATAATATCTTCTGCGGTATAAGCTCTTAGTCTAGCGTAATTTACAAATCGATCCTCTTCATTGCGGCTAAATCCACGTAAGAAGAATTTAAAATCTGTTTTACTAATTAAGCCAACCATTTCTCTGAAACGTACCACCGGAATATGGTGGATGTTGTGCTCATCAAAAATTTCTTTTACCATCGTAAGCTTGTCCCCTGGATTTACCGTGAGTAAATCGGTGGTCATAATTGTGTTAATTGGTGCCAATACATTCATAATTGTTCGATTTTTAATTCATTACTAAGTTCGCAAATGCAAGGCGGTCTGTTTTTGAGTTATATCAATAAAAATTAATGACTTTTGTCACTATGACCAATAAAAAAGGGCTGATCTAAAGATCAGCCCACCATTCAATTTATGTTTTTCCTGACGATAAATGTCAGGCGTTTTTTTTCCACAACGTATCAATATCATTGTTCTGACATTCTTCGTCAGAAACTTAAGCTCTTTTCATTAAATAAGAGCGGGACAGGTAAAGGACCAATTCTTGGTTGATACTTACTTGATCAGAACTTAAATTGTTCCATAGCTGGATGTTCTCTACACTGGTATTAAACATCTTGGCGACTTTATCCAAGTCGTCTCCTTTAGCGGTAACATAAACCGTAGATACTTGGCCACTACTTTGTGTTTTTACTACTAAATCTTTTTTAGCTAAGAAATGTCTAAAAGCACTTGTTGTACTAGTAGGCAAGATCACATTATGTCCGTCCTTACTTACAGGAACATGTCCTGAGATATAAGCTGGATTCAATTTCGCAACAGTATTGTAATCTAGGCCTGTCGCTTTAGCGATTTGGCTAAGACTCATGGCTTGCTTTACTTTAATCACTCTAGTATCTTGTACCAAGTTAACGGAAGCCGTTACATTAGGTTGCATACTATGTAGGTGATAATTATTAGCAAGGTAGGCCGCAGCAATAAACGCAGGAACATACTTCTGTGTTTCCACAGGCAGGTATTGTTTAACCGTCCAATAATTGTTTGTACCAGCTAGCTTCATGGCTTTTTTCACGCGAACGTGACCACTATTATAAGCAGCTAATACTAAGCCCCAGTCTCCAAATTGCTTGTACAAGAAGTCCAGCATTTTGACAGCAGCTTCCGTAGAAGCATAAATATCCATACGCTGATCCACCTGTCCATTGACTGTTAGTCCATTGTAGCGTGCAGTAATGCTCATCAATTGCCACAATCCAGTAGCGCCAACTCCTGATTTTACAGTCGGGCGTAAGCCAGACTCAATCATTGGAAGATACTTTAACTCTTCTGGTAAATTATATTGCTTTAGGTAGTGTTCAAAGATCGGGAAATAAACATAAGTACGACCCAGAATTAATTCTGCATCTCTACGTCCGGCAGTAGTATACTGACGGATCTTGCTCATAACCTGATGGTTGGAAACAATCTCCAAAGGAAGGTCAAGTTGCGTCAAACGCTCCTTGATTTGGGAGTCCGTATGGGAATCCCAGTTGCTGCTTGGGTTAAATGTAAGATGTGTGTCGTTCGCTAATGCGGTGGCAGCTACCAACATTAGAACAACTAGTGTCCATGGGAATTTCATAACAAAATGTTTAGTACATAAAAGAATTCGGTAAATCCGAATTAGGGTTCAGGTGGTTGGTTGTCAAACCGTTTTAAATTAATTTTGGATATATATACACTAAATAAAAAATCATTAACAAGACTGCAAAGCTATGCGCTTTTTCATTTAAAGTCAATTGACCTTAACAGTTCAACCTTGTTTTTGACGAATAAGAAAAATAGAAATGCTTAATAGATGTTCTGAATAAGGATAAAAAAAATAAATAATGTTGTGGAATATGTTCGGAGACAAAATTAAAGCATTATCAGCTTAGATGCTGGAAAAATATCCCAAACAAAGGTGTTTAAGATTTATTTAACATTTTTTTATGTAACGAATCTACAAAAAGTACGTTTTAAAGGGTTTTTACTCCAAATTAAGGCTATCCAGTCGAAGACTATCCAGCCGAATAGAGTCAATTATGGTATCAAAGAGCGGTGCAATAGGCCGTGTATCTTGTACAATTCGTATTTCTGGACGAGCTGGTTTGGGAATAAAGCTGGTATCTGTAGGCTGTGATTCTAAAAAAATCAACGAATCAACAATTAAATTTGCCTTGATTAACAGGTTTTCACTACAGCGTTCTAGTCTAATTTTCCTATAGTTCACTAAACGTTTTTCTAACTCCTCATCCACCAAAGCCTGTAATTCTTCCGGTGAGAATTCTTGCCGGTCCAGACAGGCACTGGTACAACAGGCTAGACCTATCAGAAAAAGTAGCATTCTTTTCATTTCTGGTACTTTTGACGTAGACTTTGCTCTTGTAGCCGACGAATCTTTAATAAAGAGTCTACGGTAGCATCTAAATTATTGGCGTAATATTCATCACAGAGGCTATCTAACTGAGTTGCTAGACCTTTGACTTCTTGACTATACAAGGTATCCAACTGTTCCCATTGACGAGAAGTTAGCTTAAGAGGTGGCGCTTCCTGGCACGCACTCAATTGAATTAAAAATAATGCGAACAGGGCGATACTTACTTTTGAATAAGTTTTGAATATCCACTTATGCATCCAATATTTTTCTTTTAAGTTCAAAATTCTGGCCTAAATAAACCTTACGGACCATTTCATCAGCAGCCAATTCTTCTGCAGTACCTACTTTGAGAATATTACCCTCAAACATTAAATAGGCTCGATCCGTAATACTTAAGGTCTCCTGAACATTATGATCCGTAATCAAGATTCCAATATTTTTAACCTTCAACTTGGCCACGATCTGTTGAATATCCTCTACTGCTATCGGGTCAATACCTGCAAAAGGCTCATCTAGTAAGATGAACTTGGGACTCGTTGCTAGAGCTCGGGCAATTTCAGTTCTTCTTCGTTCACCACCCGATAAAGTATCACCCCGGCTCGTACGAACTCGATTTAGGCCAAACTCCTCAAGCAGTTCCTCCAATTTATGTTTTTGGTCACTTTTAGAGAGTGGGGTCAATTCCAACACCGCTTTAATGTTATCTTCAACGGTTAATTTTCTAAAAATAGACGGTTCCTGTGGCAAATAGCCAATGCCCTTTTGGGCTCTTTTATACATAGGAAGGTCCGTGATCTCTTCTTCGTTCAGGAAAACTTTCCCTGCATTGGGTTTGATAAAGCCAACAGTCATGTAAAAGGTAGTCGTTTTACCGGCACCATTTGGTCCAAGTAGCCCCACGATTTCACCTTGATGTACTTCAAGTGAAACCCCTTTCACTACCTTCTTCCGGCCGTAGACTTTTTCTAAGTTGCTACTACGTAATATCATAAAACTTAATACTTAGGGATTAGAAATAAAATCCGCCCTTTGATTTTCAATTCATACGATGACAAAAGTGAACATTTTTCGACATCTTAGTCAATGTATTCGAAAATATTTAAGAACCGAAAACCTGCTGTCAACTCAAAAGTAATATTGGTTATTGACCGCTCTCTTATGGTTATGTTACCTTGAGATGAATCTGGATTTGGGTTAATGATATTATCGATTTGTGGTTGATTATACTGTTTGGAAAAATCCGGATTCACGGTAAACTCCAATAAAACGCCTGTAAGCTCTCCAAGCGGGATTTCTATCCCACCACCCAGAGTTGCACCGTAATTAAATTTATTAACAAAACCCTCGATTGGGTAAATCAGTGCATAAAAAGGATTAGCTTCTAAATCGAAGTTATCAAAATTGGTACTGATGGTATAATCGCCTCGGATACCAAACATATAATACAAACTACCATTCAAAAAGTTGCTTGCGTATTTTTGTTTACCACCTAAGGTTATGGAGACATTCCGGAATTCAAAAGGCTGTGTAAAGCTAGGAAAGGTCCGTCGATTACCATTTTGATCAACCGTAGTGCTACTAAAAGTTCGAATGGCGCTCCCTTTAAGGTGATAACCAGCTTGCGCAAAAAGAGCAAAACGATTGTCCTCTGGCAAGCTCTCAATAAACGCGATCCCGTGATATCTGAATAAAGCATCTCGTTGGAAAGAGTTATCCCAGTTCTGTGTTCCAATGGTTAGGCCTCCTTTTAATCCAAATGCATAGCCCTGTCCTTGTACATACATTGTACTACCAATCATTAAAGTCAAGGCCAAAGTCCATCTAAGTAAGCGCATATCTTTTGTTTTACGTGTAAAAAGCTATTTGAATTTAATAGTATACAAGATCACAAAGATAATGCTTTTGCGGAGTCTAAGCGGAGTGTGCCCAAATAAGTAGATTACTTTACCCGTAGTTGTTGGCCTAAGACCAAGGTTACTTTATCCCCAAAATCATTCCAATCTTTTAATTGTTGCAGCGCGGTCTTGTATTGTTGCGCAAGACTTTCTAAGGTATCTCCAATAACGACTTTATGGTAAATCGCTCCGGAAGAGACTTTTTCAACAGGAGGTCTTTTAGGACTTCCTTCATTTTCTAAGAGAAAATTACCCACATTAGTCTTTGTGGGTAATACTGTTTGCGGTGCTTGGTTTACGATTGGTTTTTTCGCCATACTTGGCACCGCACTTCGAGTTGATCCTTGTCCTTGTATGGCTCTCAGAGATGGCGTTGTTTTCACCTTAGAACCTCTTAATTTAATTCGGGCACCGATGGCTGGTTCTGTACCTACCACCATCTGATTTCGTTTGTAGAGTTGAGCCAGGCTTATTCCATAGCGTTGAGATAATCCAAACATGTTTTCGCCGGGAGCTGTTTCGTGATAACGTTGCCGACCTCTGAAGTTTTTGCGTTTTGCCTGGATGTAGATCCATTCTCCACCAGCCAATTCATCCGTTGCCTGCTCTATATTATCATTATATTCCAACAACCATTTAACAGGAATTTTCAACTCTTTGGCAAGTTTTTCTAAGGTTTGGCCCTTGGTAGGTACAACAAACTTTACATCATTATTAGATAGTACTTGAAGCTGACCTATGGTTGTTGGTTTTGGACCTTTTGCAGGGCCATTTGGAGGCATAACCGGTAATCCATTTCCAGTTGACGTGTTGGTGTTATTGTTGGGGAATTCGGGTCCAAAAGGACTCTCGGTATTGGCTAAAACCAGATCAGTACTAGCCATACGATCATATTTATCAAGCTCCAACTCCTCGATCAAACTGATCAGTGTTTTATGATAGTGTTTTGCAGTAGCATATCCCGCAGATTTTAGGCCTTTGGCCCAAGCCTTATAATTGGTTCTCTTTAAAGCGAAAAGGCCAGCATAGCGCGCGTTGCTAATTAGAAAATTGGAATGGGCTACAAAACTTTCTTGAGTACTTGAATACGCTCTAAAACAAGAAGGAACCAATTCCCCCAGCACATAATCATCATCTTTCCGATAATAAGTATCTCCTGTCCAACGACCACCACATTTAATGCCAAAATGATTATTTGCTTTGCGGGCTAAAGTACTGGTGCCATAACGAGATTCTAAAACCGCTTGAGCCAATTTGATACTAGCAGGCACACCAGTCCGTTCCATTTCCTGAATTGCTAGAGCACTATATCGTTCTATATAGGCGAGCCGTTCGTCGTCCCCAGCCTGACCTAAAAGCACCTGAAACGGGAGCATTAAGAGTAGAGGTAGAATAGTGATTTTGTTACGCATATCTAGGTGTATTGGTGAGTACACAAAATTGATTACTAATTCTTAAACGAAGGGGAACGGGTTACTTATTTAGCAATATATCGACTTTATTTTTTAATTAACGACTTTATTAATGAATAATTAAAAAGAGGACTTCCCAATGAATGGAAAACCCTCTTTTTTAACTTTGTCTCAAAGAAACCGACCGTTTAATCGTCGTTATCTACCTGATCTACAACTGGTGCTTTGCTGCGGTTGGCTAGTTCCCAGGCCGTAACGAATACCAATTGAGCTCTTTTCTCCATGATTTCGTACTCAATTTTATCTGGTGTATCTGAAGGCCGGTGGTAGTCTTCATGGGTACCATTAAAGTAAAAAATAATTGGAATATTGTGCTTGGCAAAATTATAGTGGTCAGAGCGGTAATAGAACCGATTTGGATCATCTTTGGAATTGTACTTGTAATCCAACTCTAAATCTTTGACAAACTTTCCAGCTACCGCCTCACTAATGTTGTGTAAATCACTAGAAAGCATCGTTGATCCAATGATGTAAACATAATCTGGATCATCTGCGCGGTCAGGATCGACGCGTCCAATCATATCAATGTTTAAGTTGGCAACTGTTTTATCTAAAGCGAATATAGGGTTATCAGAATAGTACCTTGATCCTAGTAGTCCTTTTTCTTCTCCAGTCACCGTCATAAATAGGATACTCCGACGTGGACGATTACCTTCTTCAGCGGCCATTGCAAAAGCATCGGCCATCTCCAGAACACTTACGGTACCAGAACCATCATCATCGGCTCCATTGTTGATTTCTCCATTATAGCTGACCCCTACATGATCATAGTGAGAAGTAATCACCAAAACTTCATCTTTCAAATCGGTTCCTTCCATAAAACCTAGGACATTCTCAGAAGGAATGGCTCCATCCCTGTAATCATATTTAACGGATGCGGTGGTAGTGTATTTCCCTCCCATAGATTTTCCTTTCTTGATGCTTTTATCAAGGAATTTTTGGAAAGAAGCTGGGCTTTCGCCAAATAGTCTGGCCACGGCACTTGGACTGGCAATAATAGATGGAGCGGATGCACGGCGCGTATTACCTTGATCTAAGGAAAGTCTTGGTTTAGTCACACCTGTTCCATAAAGGCTAATCCGACTTTGGGCTTCTTCTTCAGTAGGAGACATGGTAATTAGGTATTTCACCCCTTTATCCAATAGTGCGCGGTAAGTTTCACGGAAACTAGGAAGGTCTTCAAAAAGATCTTCTCCATCTTTACCTTTAGCATCACCACTAATCATTACAACCCCTTTCCCTTTTAGATCTAAACCTGCAAGGTCATTGTAACCATCTTTTTCAAGGCCATAACCAATAAAGACGAGGCCAGCATTTTCTACTTCTAAATCAGAAATACTTCTGGTAACAAAATCTCTCCCCAAGCTCCAGGTGGCATTAGGTGAAGAAACCATTACATTAGATACATATCGTCCATAAAAGTTGATGGGTTGTAAATAAGGATTTGGATTGTCTTTAACTGGTCCCGAAAGTCCTTTTTTCATAAAGTGACGTGCTATATAATCTGCCGCTTTTTTCTGTCCAAGGGTTCCGGTTTCTCTACCTTCATAATCATCAGAAGCTAAAATATAGAGGTGGTCTTTTAGCTCTTTAGCAGTAATCGTTTTCATGTATTTTTCCACCTTATTCGCATCTGATTCCAAGCGGATAGATTGAGCGGAAATGTTGGTAGTCGTACTTAATACAAAGAGTAAGCAGACCAATAATATCCAGGTTTTCTGCATTATAATTTTGATATTTGGTAATAAATCGGTGAATTTACGTATCCAAGGATAAAGTTCCTAAGAAACAAGTGGCAAATTGTTGAAGTGATGAGTTGTTGCAGTATAATAGGAAGCTAAGCTTACTAATTACACTTTTAAAAAAATGCATTTAATTCATCCCTTCGCCAATTCAAAAAATCAATAACTCAAACAAATGGCTAAACAGAAAAAAGATCCAACTAAAAAACCCAATGTACATGATGAGCTTAAGGGGTTTAACATCAAAATCAATGAATTTGGAGAAATCATCACTAATCTGGAAATTGATCAACTAAATGCTTTTCTAGATGAAAATGTGCAAGATAAGAAGTTAAAAGAACGCCTAGATACCTCCGAAGAGGAGTAAAACCCTGATTAATCTACGTTTATACTACTCAATAGTGCTTCTAATCCATCCATTTTGTTGTACAAGAAACAAAATTGACTTAGCTTTGCACCCGCAAAGTAAAAAATTATAAAAAAGACGAAATTATGGGTCAAACAATCACTTATATAGTACCCCTCTTCGGTGTACTTGCCTTATTGTATACTTTCTGGCGCTCCGCTTGGGTTTCTAAACAAGAAGTAGGAACCGATAGAATGGCAAGAATTGCTAAAAACATTGCGGACGGTGCAATGGCTTTCTTGAAAGCAGAATACCGCGTATTAGCAATCTTTGTAGTTTGTGTAGCTATCCTTTTAGGATTTAGTGGCTACAACTCAGAAGGGTCTAGTCCACTAATCGCCCTTTCTTTTATTTTAGGTGCAATTTGTTCTGCCTTAGCAGGGTTCATCGGAATGCGTGTAGCAACTAAAGCAAATGTACGTACCACCAATGCTGCTCGTACCAGTTTAGGTCGTGCGTTGGAAGTAGCTTTCGCCGGTGGTGCTGTAATGGGTTTAGGTGTTGTTGGTTTAGGTGTTATCGGTTTAGGTACACTTTTCCTAGCTTATTCCAATATGGGTTGGGACATGGACAAAGTCATTACTGTAGTAACTGGATTTTCTTTTGGTGCTTCTTCTATTGCTTTATTTGCACGTGTTGGTGGTGGTATTTATACCAAAGCTGCCGATGTTGGAGCAGATTTAGTTGGTAAAGTAGAAGCAGGTATTCCTGAAGATCACCCATTAAACCCGGCAACTATTGCAGATAACGTTGGTGACAACGTAGGTGATGTTGCAGGTATGGGCGCAGACCTTTTCGAATCTTATGTAGGTTCTATTATCGGTACCATGGTATTAGGTGCTACTTTTATTGAGCTAAGCCAATTCTCTGGTGATGTCCGATTTGGTGGGCTAAATGCCGTTTTGTTGCCTTTAGTATTGGTTTGTGCGGGTATCGTTACATCTATCGTGGGTACTTTCTTCGTGAAAGTAAAAGAAGGTGGTGATCCACAAAAAGCATTAAACCGCGGAGAATTCATTTCTGCTTTCTTGATGTTAGCTGCTACTATTGGTATCGTCATGTGGATGTTACCTGCAGAGTGGGCAGTTGGCGCTAAAAGTTATAACAACTGGGGCGTAATTATCGCAGTAGTTATCGGTTTAGCTTCAGGTCTTTTGATTGGTATCGTTACAGAGTTTTATACCGGTACAGGCACCAAGCCAGTGCAAGGTATTGTTGATCAATCGATCACGGGTTCTGCTACAAATATTATTGCTGGTTTAGGAGTGGGTATGCGCTCTACAGCTATTCCAATTATCATTTTAGCAGCTGCTATCATTGGTGCGCACGAGTTTGCGGGTCTTTATGGTATTGCTATCGCTGCAGTAGGTATGCTTTCTAACACAGGTATCCAATTAGCAGTTGATGCTTACGGTCCTGTTTCTGATAATGCAGGTGGTATCGCAGAAATGGCTGATCTACCTAAAGAAGTACGCCAGCGTACGGATAAATTAGATGCCGTAGGTAATACAACCGCGGCTATTGGTAAAGGTTTTGCTATTGGTTCTGCTGCTTTGACAGCTTTGGCTTTGTTTGCTGCCTTTATGACTTCTGCTGGAATTACAACGATCAACATTGCTAACCCAACCGTAATGGCTGGTCTATTATTAGGTGGTATGTTGCCATTCTTGTTCTCTGCCATCTCAATGGGTGCAGTTGGTCGCGCAGCGATGGATATGATCCAAGAAGTACGTCGTCAGTTCAAAACGATTCCTGAGTTGACTGCAGCATTAGAAGTAATGCGTAGAAATGGTGAAAAAGAATATCCTGAATGGTCTAAAGCAGATCAAGATACTTTTGATGCTGCCGATGGCAAAGCGGAATACAGCAAGTGTGTAGAAATTTCTACAGCTGCCTCTATCCGTGAGATGGTTATTCCTGGTTTGATCGCTGTTGTTTCTCCAGTAGCTATCGGTTTTGCCGGTGGAGCAGAGATGCTAGGTGGTCTTTTGGCTGGTGTAACTGTTACAGGTGTTTTAATGGCTATCTTCCAGTCTAATGCTGGTGGTGCTTGGGATAACGCTAAGAAAATGTTTGAAGAAGGTGTAGAGATTGATGGTAAGAAATTCTATAAAGGTTCTGATCCGCACAAAGCGGCTGTCGTAGGTGATACGGTTGGAGATCCTTTCAAAGATACTTCTGGCCCATCTCTAAATATCTTATTGAAATTGATGGCAGTTGTAGCATTGGTTATTGCTCCAATGTTGTAATAGCTAGGAAGATAGCTGAAGTTTGAAAACTTCAGCTATCTACTAAAAATATAGGTGTAGGAAAACACCAAAAAAAAGTAGAGTCGTTGCAATGCAATGACTCTACTTTTTTTGTTTTATCGCCAACCTTCTTCCCGCCTTTATCGTCTAGACAATAAAAAAATGATGCCAAAGATATTTGCGCTATTAAT
>CAXIDD010000002.1:0-28204 GCA_964021975.1 uncultured Saprospirales bacterium
CATTACTGTTGAGTTCAACCAAAACTCCAAGACAAAGACAAGCCAGTAGATTCGCTAGGAAGGTCGCCCAAGGCCAGCTCCATGATTCCGTAATGATTTGTTTGGCTATACCGTAACGCAGCATACTACCCAAACCACCACCTAAAAAAACCCAGAAATAAGTCATTCCAAAAATTTAGTACACAGTTTATTTAGTGTGTATTTAATTGATCTGTTTTCCGCTTATTGATAACTGCTCTGTGTAACCACAAGGTGGCACCTCCGGCTAAGGTCAAAATTAAGATTAGCAGTAAATGCATATTAAGCATTTTGTCTAATGAAAATACCAAGACAATGAATAAAACATTAATGAATATCAAAGCACCAGTAGCTTGCATGTGATTCAAGCCATAATCAATCAATAGGTGATGGATGTGTCTACGGTCAGCTTCAAAAGGAGATTTTCCACGCAGGATACGTGTTGTAAATACTCTTAAGGTATCGAATAATGGGATGACCATGATTCCAATAGCAACTACCGGGATAGCATCAAAGCGGAATGCAACATCTGAAGCAAGTGCTTCATTTAAGTCAATAAATTTGATAATTAAAATGGCGCAAATCATCCCTAAAATTAAAGATCCAGTGTCTCCCATGAATATTTTTGCGGGCGTGAGGTTATAGCGTAAAAAAGACAAGACCGCTCCAGTAGTTGAAAAAGCTAGGATCGTATACTCCATATGTCCGGCCATATAAAACCAACAACCCAAGGTACCGGTGACCAAGGCTACAACGCTACCTGCTAAACCATTGATGCCATCAATTAAATTAAAAGCATTCATGATTACAAGAATAGTAAATACACTCAGTGCACCAGCGACTAACTCTGGTAGAGGCCCATGGTAGCCAGCTAGACCGTACAAGCTAGTGAGTTGAATATTAGATTTGAAAGCTAGAATAATGGCGGCTATAAATTGAGCCCCTATTTTTTTGGAGGGGGCAACGGGAGAGATGTCATCTTTGGCACCAATTAAAAATATTAGAATAAAAGAACAGAAAATATATTGCAGATTGCCAAAAATCTCCATTGGCGTCCAGAGAAGTAGGGAAAACAGAATACCGCCAAACATGGCAATACCCCCAAGTGAGGGAGTTGGAGTGATATGGGAGCGCCTTTCTCCAGGCTGATCACATAAGTTTTTTTCTAGGGCAATGGTGATGATTGGGGGAATGGCAAAGTAAGTGAGGCTAAATGCGGTTACAAAGCATAATACTATCTCTTGCATAATCGTTCATTTTGGGATATGGTCGTCATTTGGATTATAAAATAAAGCATAAATTTTGAATTTCAAGGCTTTATCATCAGTTGAATCCGTAGGAAGAGCGGATAAAAGGGTTCGTTTGGCTTTTTCTTCTTATTTTTGGCTTTTCGGAAGCTTCTTAAAATTAAAATGGATAGTGATTGTTTGAGATGGAATGGAGTGAAAAAATAGATAAGAATAAGTTGCCCCAACATATTGCTGTCATTATGGATGGTAATGGTAGGTGGGCCAAACAACGTAACCGGGCACGCGTTTTTGGTCACAAAAATGGCGTTAAATCGGTACGTGAGGTAACGGAAGCAGCAGCAGAAATTGGGATAGCTTATCTCACTTTATATGCTTTTTCGACAGAAAACTGGAAAAGGCCTAAGCTTGAAGTGGATGCCTTGATGAGGCTATTGGTAGAAACCTTATCCAAAGAGGTGAAAACGCTAAATAAAAATGATATTCGGCTACAGGCTATTGGAGATCTAGATCGACTGCCAAAATCTACGCACAAGGCTTTGCTCAAAGGCATTGAAGATACTAAGAATAATCAGAGAATGGTTTTGACCTTGGCCTTAAACTATAGCGCCAAGTGGGAACTTACCCAAGCGATGCAATCCATTGGACAATTAGTTGAAGCAGGAGACTTAAAAGCAGAAGCCATCACTGAATCATTGATTGGCCAGCATTTAAGCACCAAAAATTTGCCTGATCCAGAACTCCTAATCCGTACCAGCGGAGAGTCAAGACTTAGTAACTTTATGCTTTGGCAATTGGCTTATGCCGAACTTTACTTTACAGATGTATTCTGGCCGGATTTTCGTAAACCAGATTTGTTTAAAGCAATTTTTGATTACCAGAACCGGGAAAGACGTTTTGGGATGATCAGCGAGCAAATTCTTTGAAATTAATCTTCCATCTGATACAACCCAATATTATTAAACCTAGTCTTTTGATTGTTTGTTCAAGCCCTCTGCTAACAATTTTAGAGGTCTAAACGGAGTAATAGCCGACAATCTACCCAGCTTTTTTCGTATCTGGTTGATTATCGGTAAGATAAACTCAATAAATTTCGCAAGCTCCTTGGAAGTGCTTACTTTCGCGTTCGAAATGTTCAAGCTGTAGGAATGGGCTTGATTTTTTTTCATTTTCTAGTTGAATTGAAAAGAGTTTTATGATGACTCGATTATTAAAATATAATTTACGGTTTGCAAGTGTTTTGTTTTTACTACTCTGCGGGAGCACTGCACTGATTGCTCAAGTGACAGATACCACCGAGATAGTAGACTATGGCAATCAAACAGATTTTGAGATTGGAGGGGTAACCGTAACAGGGGCTAACTTTAGTGACGATAATGCTATTATCAGTATTGCTGGTTTAGAGGTTGGCAAGAAAGTGAAAATCCCAGGATCTGCCATCCCAAAAGCAATTAAAGCACTTTGGAAATTAAGACTGTTTACCGATGTTCAGATTATTCAAGAAAGAACATTGGGAGATGTGATTTTTCTGGAAATCATAGTAGAAGAAAGACCTAGGTTGTCTAGGTATTCCTACCAAGGAGCAAAGAAAAGTCAGCATACCAAGCTGAATGAAATAGTAGACTTACACCTACTCAAAGGAGGGATTGTCACCGATAATGTCAAAGTCAATGCCAGTGAAGGAATTGAAGAGTATTATGAAGGCAAAGGATTCTTAGATGCGAAAGTTACGGTTAGAGAAATTCCAGATACCAGTAGAACCAATTCAGTACGTCTAGTTTTTGATGTCGATATCAATGACCGAGTGAAAATTAAAGACATTGATATTGTTGGTAATGAACTCGTTTCCGAAAAGAAATTATTAAAATCTCTGGAGGAGACCAAAGAGAAAAAACGTCTTTTCGCAGGATCTAAATTGATCCAGGAAGATTATGAACAAGATAAGAGAAATATTGTCGCTTATTACAATACTTTAGGTTACCGGGATGCCCGGGTTTTATCTGATAGTATCTGGCGCAATGAAGATGGTGAGTTGATGATACGAATCAACGTAGATGAAGGCACCCAATACTATTTTAGAGATATTCGCTGGAAAGGTAATTCTGTCTACGGTGATGATGTGCTCGCGCAACGTTTGGGGATCGAAAAAGGAGATATCTACAACCAGGAATTGCTACAGTCCAAGTTAAGTTTCAGCCAGGATAATAGTGACATCAGTGCATTGTATCAGGATTTTGGATACTTATTCTTCCGAATTGATCCAGTTGAAGTAGCCATTGATGGAGATTCGATTGATATCGAAATGCGGATTTTTGAAGGGCCACAAGCGACCATCGATAAAGTTGGTATTTCTGGTAATGACCGTACACACGAGCACGTTGTGCGCCGGGAATTAAGAACCATACCTGGAGAGAAATTTAGCCGTTCGGATATTATTCGTTCGCAGCGAGAAATAATTAACCTGGGTTATTTTAATCCAGAAAACCTGGATATCCAGACACCTGTTAATCCACAACGTGGAACAGTGGACATCAACTATGTATTAGAAGAAAGACCTTCTGATCAGTTAGAGCTCTCCGCAGGTTGGGGTGGTTTCCAGCGGGTTATTGGTACCCTAGGGGTTACGTTTAATAACTTCTCTTTACGGAATCTATTCAATAAGGAAGCATGGAGTCCGTTGCCAATGGGAGATGGACAACGTCTATCTATACGGGCACAAACCAATGGTGATTTTTATTCCTCGTATAACTTCTCTTTAACGGAACCCTGGTTAGGTGGTAAAAAGCCTAACTCGCTTACTGTAGGTGGTTTCTTCAATCGTTTTGCTTTTGGTCAACGAAATACAGCTTCCTACCAAACGTTTAACATTCAGCAATTATCTGCGAGTTTGGGTACCCGTTTGAAATGGCCAGATGATAACTTTATCTCTAGTACGGCGATTAACCTACAAACACTTAAGTTGAATAACTGGACACAAGGTTTATTTAGTGCAGATGATGGTAGTCCAGTAACAGAGGGTACTTATTACAACTTTAGTTTGAAGCAAACGCTTGCGCGTTCAACGGTTAGTGATCCGATTTATCCAAAGAGTGGTTCGACGGTGTCTTTATCTTTACAGATTACACCTCCTTACTCTCTATTCCGTGGAGGCGATCCGGATTACTCTAAGCAACCTTCTGAAGAACGTTTTCAGTATTTGGAATACCATAAGTGGCGTTTTGATGCCGATTGGTACACTCAAATTGCTGGCAACTTGGTCTTGAAGTTACAAGCTAAGATTGGGATGCTTGGATTCTTTAACCGAGATATTGGAACGCCTCCATTTGAGCGCTTCCAGCTTGGAGGAGATGGTATCAACAATCAACAATTTGGATTTGCTGGGGTAGATATTATTTCTTTGCGGGGTTATGAAATCAATGAGCTAGAAGCCAATCAGGATCCTTCAGGTGGTAATGCAGCCACTTCAATTTTTGATAAATTCACAGTTGAATTGCGTTATCCATTGACCTTAAATCCTCAGTCGACGATTTATGTGTTGGCCTTTGCCCAAGGTGGTAATGCGTGGAGGAGTTTCAGAGACTTCAATCCATTTGACTTGAAACGGTCAGCAGGTATTGGTGTGCGGGTATTCTTACCGATGTTTGGTACCCTAGGATTTGATTACGGTATCGGGTTTGATAAATTTGGAGCTCGTACTTTAGAAAACCTTGGAGACTTTAACATCATTCTAGGTTTCGAACCAGAATAAGAGATTATATTGATGGTACAATAAAGAAGGCCGGACTCGCTACAGCGAGTCCGGCCTTCTTTATTGTATGCTATTATAATTGCAGCTTAGAGGATTAATTTCCATTAATATCTGCTCCACCACTTGAGCGACTACTCACTACATTTGGTCTGCCAGAATAGTTAATGTCACTTGCGCCTGAAGCACTCATAGATAAATCACCTGTAACATAAATGTTAGCATCGCTAGCTCCAGAGGTCGTAATTTTACAATCTTTGACTTCTAGTTTACCGGCATTTAGATCCGAGCCTCCACTTGCTCTAACTTCCATGTTTTCAGCGCTCCCTTTAATATCAACATCTGATCCACCACTTAGTGTGAGGCTTAAATCATCCACCTTAATATTCAAGGATACATCTGATCCACCACTGGCGCGAATAGCCAATTCATCCAAATCTAAGCCCTCAGAAAAAATATCTGATCCACCGGATGCAGTTAGTGCCTTTAGATTATCTACTACAATGTAGACTTCTTTCTTATCTCGGCCCCAATTGCGGTAGTTTTTACTTTTCATTTTGATGATTAGTTTACCGTTTTCAACGTAGGTGGCAATATCATCAATAATCTTTTCAGTGGCTTTTACTTTTACAGAAGGGCTACCGCCTTGCTTTAAAAATAAATCAATGCCAGCACTAACCTGAATTTCGTCAAAGCTATCGACGTTTCTTTCTTGTGTGGATTGTGCGGATAATTGAACAGTAAGTGCAAATAAAAGTGTGCAGAATAAAAGAGCTAATTTTTTCATAACCTATTTTTTGAATTGATTTCTTAAAAGGACTAGTGCTTTTTAAAAAAGTTGCACCTTTTAAAGCTTAAGACCTTGATAATTAGCCGCTTTTTAAGCGTGTAACACTTTTGTAACGGTAAAAAATAGATTTTTTGGGACGATAGTTCTTTATTTGTCCTATATATTTTTGTCAAGGGGAAATTAACTGTCCATAAGTTCGAAACCGAGCTTATGGACTTTTTTATTGTTTTGCCTCCATTTTCTCCACCTTTTGAGGACCTTACTTTACAATTTCAAATAGCTTCTTACCTAGTCGATTCATTTAATAATTTAGAATAGCGATTTTTTTTTTAACTTTAAGGTACAGATATAGTTCCCTTATTTTATTAGTCTCTATCAAAATAAATAAAATCTAAAGGCAAACAATATGTCCTTAGCTAAAAAAGGCTTGATTGGATTTTGCTTCGTCTTTTTTTTTGTTAATCTATTCTCAACTTTGGCTTATTGTCAAGATGCAGATAGTTTAGAACGTAAGATTGCAGATTTATATCAAGTTTATCCAAATGGTGATCGAGCGCTGATCTCGTTGTATATGGAGTTACTTCCTATACAACTTAGTGACTACAGTCCTAAGCTTGATTCTGTCGGGGGTGTAGCACTACGTATAGCGGAAAAGTACAAACACGATAGTCTAAAATTACAGGTATTCCATAGTTTGGGGGCTTATTATGTATCTATTGGAGACTATGACGAAGCTATAGAATATGGTGAACGCGGCTTTGCACTGGCACAAAAATTAAGTGCTCCTCTCTTCGAGCCACAATCCTTTCTGAATATAATTGCGTTGGTTTATGCACATTTAGAGGAATACGATAAATGTATAGAAGCGCACTTGAAAATTATTGAATTCACAGAAGCAGAGTATGCTACTGATGATAAGAAAATGCTTTATGCTCAAACCTCCAGATTAAATATAGGTACTGCATTTATTCGGCAGGGAGAATTAGAAAAAGCGCTTTTTTACTACGAGGCAGCAATAAAAGGGACAAAGGAATTGCTACAATTTTTCCCAGATGATAAAAAGTTGAAAAAATTATACGGTTCGCTTCTTGGTAGTGTTGGTAGGGTCTATTTTAAACAAGTCACAGGACCAAATAGTGCCGATAGTTTATTGTTACTCGCTAAAGAATACTATGAAGCATCTGTGAGTACCTTTAAAGAAATCGGCGAAAAAAATAATTTGGCAGTTGGCTATCACTTCTTAGGGGATTTATACACACGCATAGATAGTGTGGATTTAGCAGAAACCTACTTTCTGAAGTCCGTCGAAATACGTAATAAATATAAGCTATACACTACCGAATTATTAAGAGCTTATACCGATTTGGCAAGGCTTTATCAAAAACAAAATGCTTATGAAAAAGCTTTGAGTTATCTCGATCCAGCCATCGAGTTAGGGACTCAATTAGACACTAAGCAAATGTTGGCTGAAGCTTATCGACTCAAGTCAAAAGTACTGGAAGAAAAAGGAGATTTCAACGAAGCCTACGAAGCACTTTTAGGGTATACGAGCTCCAACCAAGCTTATATGGAAGAGCAGAAATTGGCTAAAATGAACGAGCTGGAGGCTAAGTTTTCTATAGCTCAAGAGAAAGAATCACGCGAAAAACAAGAAGCAATTGCCGAAAAAATACGCTTCAAACGAACGGCAATTTTTGTGCTCTGTATTCTGGTGTTGTTAGTGTTTTTATATTTGACCTACCTGGATCAAACACGCTTAAAAGCTAAGAATAAACTCATCAAATTGGAAGGAGAAAAACTCCAGTTAGAATTGCAGGATAATAAACGAGAAATTGAATTTAAAAATAAAGAACTAGGAACCATGGCTAGTAGGCTAATGGATCGTTCCAATTTAATTGAAGACCTAAAAAGAGAATTACAAACGGTAGAAAAAAAAGAAGGTGTCCCTCTAAAAGCACTTTGGAAAAAACTAAATATTGAATCCAGTGCACAGGAAGATATTGATCGCTTCCAAGTAATTCTCTCCGAAGCTAGTGCGGAATTCTTTTACCGCTTAGGGCGTCAATTTCCCGATTTATCAGAAAGTGAGAAAAGGCTAGCAGCTATGATCAGTATCGGCTGGTCTTCCTCAGATATTGCCAAATTAGAAAATAGCTCTTCTAGCGCCATTCGAACTAGAAAGTCTAGATTGAAAAAGAAGTTGGAGCTCAAAGGCAAAACTTCCTTAGAAGAGTTCTTAATCTCTCTGAAAGTGTAATTAGGTGTTACGTTTATTGATGACTAATTCATTTTTAGTTGTTGCCTGCGTGCTGCCCGCTCTAAAGCATATTCAATCAGCTGACTAATTAAACCTGTATAGGAAAGGCCTTCGTATTCCCATAATTTTGGAAACATGCTAATGCTTGTAAATCCAGGTAAGGTGTTTAACTCATTGACATATATTTCACCACTTTCTGTCAAAAACATATCTACCCGAGTGAGTACTTCACAACCAATAGTTTGGTAAGCTTTTATCGCAATAGATCGTAATCGCTCCATCGTTTCTTGATCAATCTGGGCTGGAATAATAACCTGAGCCTCACTCTCACCATCATATTTGGCCTCAAAAGAGTACTCTTCTGGCGTAACGATCTCTCCAATGGTAGAAGCTCTTGGAGTGTCATTTCCCATGACGGCACATTCTACTTCCCTGCCCACAATCATACTTTCAATTAAGACTTTTTGGTCGTATAAAAAAGCATCTTGAATTGCGGCATTAAACCCTGCGGCATCTTTGACTTTATGGACACCTACGGAAGAACCCATATTGGCCGGTTTTATAAAAAGGGGTAAGCCATATTCAGCTACTATTTGCTCATAATCCAAACTGGACTTTTCGTAATTGTACACGACCATTCCTGGCGCAACTTTTACACCTGCTTCTTTTAATAAACTTTTTGTCACCGCTTTATCCATAGCGGCAGATGCCCCTAAGACATCTGGCCCAATAAAAGGTAAGTCCAGGATTCGCATCATACCTTGGACCGTCCCATCCTCTCCATTTGGACCGTGCAATACCAAGTACATTAAGTCAATGTTAGGGATGACTTGTTGCGTATCCAATCGGATGATGGGGTCCTTAGTACCAGGAATGAAAGCCAATGCTATACCAGATTCGGGGACATATTTTCCAACTTGCTCCAGTTCTACAAGGCGCCATTGGCCCTTACGATCAATGCCTATTAAATGAACTTTAAACTGGTTTTGGTCGATTGCCGCAATAATATTTTTAGCAGATCGCACGGATATTTCATGTTCTGGGGATTTTCCACCAAAAACAATGGCTATGTTTTTCATTGGTCTTGAATTTGTGGCTGGAAAGTTAGGAAATTGACCGTGTTTTAAAAAGCATTTTAGGGCCTTATCTTTTTACCATTTTTGATAAGGTATAAGCTGGTATCATTCAACAATTCATTATTCCACTAAATCAGTACCTGCCTTAGGTAGCCATTTCATTTTTCGAAAGACCCAGCGTAATGGAAACAATGTAGTACTCCAAGGAATTTCTGAAATGACCATTAAGATCAAAATAGAGGGCGGGAAAGCTGCTGCTGCTAAAACAATTGCTAGGCCATTGTTCATGTAAGATCGCTCTATAATGATGGCAATTCGGTCTGGTTTGTTCTGTTTCCAGGAAATTAGAAAACCTATGATATGAACGATAATAAAGACTAAGTACATTAAAAGTAAATCCCATAATAAATCTAAAGGATTGGCTAATAGAATGGATTTTTGAGAACCGAATGAGGCGACCACAATCATAAATAAGAGTAAAATATTGATCGTAGAAAACGCAGGCATAATGCGTTTAATCAAACGGGGAATTAGTGGCTTTAAAATAATTGATAAGGTCAAAGGAATAAAAATCATACTGGCTGCATCATAGAACAGGCCCCAATGATCAATTGCAATCTCCTGACCAACCAGGAAATGGAATAATAAAGGAATGGTAAATGGTGCGATCAAGGAGGTTAGAATCGTAATGCTCATGGCTAAGCTGGTATTCCCACCCATTACATCTGTTAAAAATGGCGCTGAATTTCCGGCTGGCATAGCTGATAGTAATAAAATAGCTATGGCAAATTGGGGATCCCAAATGGAAAACAATTCATACAGTAGAATGGGAGACAGAAGGAGAAAACAAAACGCAAGCCAAATCATCAAACGGTAATTCTTGATTTTTTCTAGAATATCAATTACGTCAATCTTAAGAAAAACCAATAGCAATACGATAATCAAAGCAGGCTTCAATAGCGGGAGCATATAGGCCGTCGGTAGTGGTACCAAAAGACCAAAAAGCATAGCTAAAAGTAAGAAAGCCCAAAAATGGGCTTCTATCCAACGAACAACGACCATGTCTGCGTTTCTTTGAAGCGATTATTAAACAATGCCCATAACCGCTTCAAAGATAAGCTTATGTGATCGTTATTTTTGTTCTTTTCGGAGGGATTTAAAAAATGATTCTCCTTCACCATCTAAATCTAAAGCTCCTTTCATATAGATATCTCCCTCGTTGGAGATGACCGCAATTCCGGTAAATTGTTCTAAGAGTTTCCTATGTCCTTTAGATACCTGGGTTTTAGGAAGTTTCGTATCCATACTGATAAGAGCAGATTGATCTTCCTTATTATGTTGTAGGGAAAGATAAATGAATCCTTTAACGGCGCCTAGTTGGTTATTAAGTTCTTTAGTCACCTTAACTTTGTTCCATTGCTCCATTTCCAGACGGATACTAGAGAACTTTCCGTTACCAGTAAAATTAATATTGCTGGCATTGACAACAACGCCTCTTTTAGCAAATTCTTTTTTCATCAACTCTAAAGTCTCCATTGTCATATCCGCCCCAACTACACCGTATACAGACTCGCCATCTAAGATCGGTCCATTCTCAAACTCGTCCATTAATCCTGGATGATCTGTTTGGCTATCTGCAGGGTGATCTGTAAGGCTGTTGGCCGGATGGTCCGTATGGCTGCTGGCGCCATTTTCAGTAGCACTTTGAGACTGAAGAGGCCAACTTAGTAAAATCATAGAAGCCAAAAGTGGCAACAACAATAAATGCTTGAAAGAAAAAGTGTCGGGTGATTTTTTACGATTCATCATGATGATGCGTTTTTTTAAGAGTGATTGATTAAAATGATTGGCAACTTGAATAGATTGATTATTGGCTACATTCAAGCGCAATAGACAGTATTGATAAACTTTAGGGTTAATACCAATTTTCAAAACTTCTGCATCTGCAATAAATTCCAGATTTTGTCGGATATGCCGCTTCATTTTCCATGTCAATGGATTAAACCAGCAAAGAATACACCACAATTCAGCAATTAATATATCCAGATTGTGCCACTGCCGAGCGTGTACCAATTCATGTTGATAAATTAATTGATACTGTTCTTGCTGATATAATTTAGGATTGAGGATGATCATTTTGAAAAAAGAAAAAGGGCTAATCTCTTCATCAGCATGCAATAACACATGATCCTCTTTTTGCTCCCTAGGAAATCGCCGGACTAATCTAAAAAGCGCCCCCAAACTCACCAGAAAACGAATGAATAGAGTAGTCGTAATAGCCATATAGATCATGCCAACTATGGACAAGGTTATGGATGGCCAGTTTATTGTAGTAGTTGCCGTTGCCTCTTCTGAAGAAGTAATGGCTGAAAGGTTAGGAACTTCTTCTGGTACAATTGAATTCCAGGCATCCAAGAATTGCGGTGCTGTCAGTGTAAGTTCGGATGGCTTCATTGATAGAGTAGACCAGGGAAATAAGGGGATGAACCAAACCAAAATAGCAATACCCAACAAAAACAGCCGGTTGAATTGAAAATTACCTTCCTTGCGGTAAAGCCAATAATAAGCTGCATAGCCCAGGACTAATAGCAGATTGACGTTTAGTAAATAACTAGTCAAAGTATTCATTAGTCTTCTTTGTTTTGCTCAATTAAACGTATGATTTCTTCCAAATCTGCTTTGGATATTTTTTCTTCTTTGGCAAAAAACGCAACTACATTTTTGTAGGAATCATCGAAGACATTGGCCAACTTGGGAGCTAGAAATTGCCTGCTATAAGCCTCTTTGTCAATAATTGCATAGTACCGGTAGATAGGGCCAAAATCTTCATAAGCTAAATAGCCTTTGTCTACCAAACGACGTACAACCGTCGAGACCGTATTAATATTAGGTAAAGGTTTGGGTAGGGCAGCCCGGATCTCCTTAACAAATGCTTTGCCCTGCCGCCAGAACAACTGCATGATCTCTTCTTCTTTCTTAGTCAGTGCTTGCATAATACTTCTTAATACTGATTTATTGATGACAGGTTCAAAGCTATAACGTTTTTTTTAAATTGTCAACTATTTTTATAGTTATACGGTTAATTTCGTCGTTTTTTGATGAAATATACATGTAAAACACTTATAGTCAGCTAATTATAAGGCAGTTTAAAAAAGAATGAAAAAAAGAATAGACTTAGTTTGACTTTTAAACTAAGTTAATGTATTATTGTAGTGTAATACTTAGTTTAGTATTGAAACTAAGTAATTTAATCTGGACAAAAAGACGCTTTAATGATTGTAATCCTTTTGTACAGAAGAACCTCAAAACCAAACAACATGGGATACGCAAAATGGTCCACACAAGATTACCACCAACTCCGCTCACGCTACGCTCACCAAAGTCGGGATGATATTTTCCGCAATAACCGATTGGGTAGAATATCAGAAGCCATGAATCCCTACGGTCTAAGCGTTCGAGAAAGTCGAGATTCACAAGCACATCCAAATTCCTTGGCCATTGGCATCTTCCTGGATGTTACCGGATCTATGGGACGCATTCCAGAATTGTTGATTCGCCAAAAATTAGGAACACTAATGGATACGATGCTTGAGCACGGAGTCACAGATCCACAAGTCATGTTTTCTGCTATTGGAGACCAATATACAGACCGTGCTCCCTTACAAGTAGGTCAATTTGAGTCGGGCGCTAATGAGATGAATCATTGCCTTTCTCAGGTTTATCTGGAAGGCGGCGGCGGTGGACAAGCCCGGGAGTCCTATCAATTAGCCTGGTTAATTGCTGGAAAACATACTTCAATTGATTGTTTTGAAAAACGGGGTCAGAAAGGATTCCTTTTCACGGTTGGAGATGAAATGAGTTGGGATCAAACGGATGGTGATTTCTTGAAGAAATTAATGGGTTATCCGGAGACTTACTCTGTTTCAAGTCGGGATTTACTAGCAGCTGCTCAGGAAAAGTACCACGTTTATCACATCCACATCAATGAAACGGGGTATAAAGACAACCCACAGGTCATGCAATACTGGAAATCGCTGCTTGGAGAACAATTCATTGTACTTGAAAACCATACTGCGCTAGCAGAGCTTATAGCCTCTATTATTGCGATGGTACAAGGTGTAGATCCTCAAAGTTTCGCGTCCACCTTTGATCAACAGACTACTCGAATGATTGAGGGCAGCTTACATGGCTTGCGAAAAGGTGTACAGCACTTAAGCCAACAAGCTTTTAAGGGTTGGTTTTAAATAAAAAATTAGTTTTTGGGTGTGCTATTTTTAGGCACCCAAATTCTTTTGATTAATTAGGTAGAAATAAAAATTGAAATGTATCAATTCCTAAATTGACGGCGTTTTATTTTCCTACCTAGAAATCTTCACAACAAAAACGAAAACCGATGAAAACATCCATTGTTTTAGGTCTTGGTTATGGGGATGAGGGCAAAGGACTCAGCACCGCTTATCTGTGCAAACAAAGTGAGAACCCTTTAGTTATTCGCTTTTCTGGTGGCCACCAAGCTGGCCATACGGTCGTCGATACGCAAGGTCGTAGGCATGTATTTTCTAACTTCGGCGCTGGCTCGCTTGATGACGTACCTACTTATTGGAGCCGCTTTTGCACCTTTAATCCCTTGGCTTATTGGAAAGAGTTGCAAGCACTAAAAGATCTACAAGTAAAGCCAATCTTGTATATAGATGCATTGGCGATGGTCACCACTCCCTTTGACATCGCTTACAACCAGAAAACGGAGCAAGTAAACCAACACGGATCTTGTGGGGTGGGCTTCGGAGCAACGCTTACGCGCAATCAAACGCCTAATTTGCTGTATGTTCAAGATTTATTGTATCCCCAAGTACTACAACAAAAATTGGGGACTATCCGGGATTATTATGCTAAAAAGTCTGCTTCTACAGAATGGCTTACAGCGCTTGAAGAACAAGTGGCCTTATTTTGCCAATTGGTAGATGAGCTTCGGCCGGAGCTAAAGGTGGTCAGAGAACAAACTTTTTTTAGTCAAAACAGCTATGATCATTACCTTTTTGAAGGTAGTCAAGGTATCTTATTGGATATGGACCATGGCTTCTTTCCCAATGTCACTTATGCCAATACTACTTCTAAAAATGCGTTTGCGATTTTACAAAATAATGCTAGTTTAAGAAATTCGGCACCAGAAATCTATTATGTTACTCGAGCTTATCAAACTCGGCATGGTAATGGCTTTTTATCAAATGAGCATTTAGGAATTGACTATCAACCCAACCCGATAGAAACCAACCAATACAATCCTTGGCAGGGACAACAACGCGTCAGTCCACTAGATATAAACCTGCTTAATTACGCTTTAGATTGTGATTTGAATTATAGTCACCATGCCTACAGAAGGCATTTAATTATTACCTGTATGGATCAACTCAAAGGAGCTTTACAAGCTACGGTTGATGGTCGTTTAAAGAAATTTTCAAATACTTTAATCTTGCAATCAGAACTCAGCCTACGATTCAGCACTTTGCTGGAAAGCCATTCAGATGATGGAGCCGGAATGGTGCTCAGAAAACGAATTTTAGCAGCGTAAGAATGGAGCAAATCGAATTTAGAATTTTTAAGCGTAGTGACTTCCCGGTTTATCAGACTTGGTTTTCAGATCCATGGTTGGAGGCAGCGCTTGGGCCAATGGATCAAGAATGGTTAGAACATATATTATTGGATAAGACAGGTGCCCAGTATGCTATTTTTCAAGCCAATGAAATGGTCGCGGTATTGGGTGTGGTATGGGCAAAAGGTGATGCTATTTATCATACGGTTTCTGATTTAGCCATTCGGCCAGATCGACGACGACAAGGACTCGGGCAAAAAATACTTGACCATTTAATTCATCAGGTCAAAGTGCCCAAAGCCAAAGGTTGGATTACTTACGTAGAACCCAATAATGCAAAAGCGATTGATTTTATGAAAAAATGTGCCTGGGATCTAGTAGAGGACGCATCCATGTATGCTTTTATTCGTACTTATTAAGTAGCGCCGTAGTAGGATAGGTTTGTTATTTTGAGTGATACTTTTGTCGATTTTGAGTGATACTCGAAACTCTAGCGCACTAGAAAAGCGGGCGTAGCCCGAGAACTGTTTAAATGGTTGATTGAATAATCCCCAGCAATTTCTGTGCAAAGTCCAACATCTTCTGTAATTCTTCCGCTTTAGCTGGTCTTAAATATTTAAAAAGAAGTAAGGCATCTCCATTACTTTCTATATGGTAAATATCTTCCTGTTCTAAAAATTCAATTAGTGCAGGCGTAAAGAAAGAACGTATTGCAGCTTCGTTTTCTCCCTTTAATAAGAACTTTTTAGAGAATTTTGTGAAAAGTTGAAAATCGATGTCCCGCTGGCCTGACATTTCCATCACTCGGTCAAAAAGCTTATCCAAAAAGTGTTCTTTTTCTAAAATGAAAAGCGGAATGACTGCGGGTAAATGAATGATTTGTACGGTTGTTTTGTATACTTCTGTAGCCATAAGTGCCCCTTCGTCAAAAGTGATGTCACTAATCACCCAAGGGATATTTTGATCAGTATAGGTGCCACTAATTACATTTGATTTGCGTTCAATGGGTCGGGTTTCGAAAAACTGAAAATATTGTAAATAAGAAGTTTCCTGATTGCCTTCTACTTGATAATCCCAGCCATTAGTTTTCGCTAGGCTTTGGAAACGTTGCTCCCGAGGTGTTAACCGAACCGGAGTTGATTGGATTAGACTTTTTAAGGCGAGAGGATGTTTGGTAGAAGCCATATGCTGATCTAGTCCGATAATATCTATGGTTGAGTCAGGTTTTGTACGTCTTCTTTTAAAATCTTCAAGATTTTCTTGTATGGTAAGGTCTACTAAATGTGCTTTAGAAAGATCAATGATGCAATTGCTGTCTTCTGGGATTTTGGCCAATAGAGCATTGATCTTAATAATGGATAAAAAATTGGCAATACCTTGAATTTCTAGCCGGTAAGTCTGCGCACTTTCTTTAATTAATTGATTGCCGGGACGGAAAATGAAACGGAAAAAAGTATCAATTGGCAATCTTGATAACAATAAATGGACGAATAAAGTCAAAGCAATCCCACCAAAAATTCCCCAAACTAAGTCTGTAAATAAAGTGATAATTACGGTAGCAGATAGGAATAGTAATTGCTCTAAGCCTTGTTCATATGCTTGCCGAAAAACTCGGGGAGCAGCTAATTTGTAGCCAGTATAAACCAAAATAGCCGCCAGCGCCGCTAGCGGTACTTTTTGAATGAGTGGACCTAGTATAAGCACAAAAAGTAAAATAAAAATGGCACTATAAAAATTAGACCAAGACGTCTTAGCATTATTCTGAATGTTAACGGAGCTGCGCGCAATGAGCGGAATAATAGGTAGACCACCAAGTAATCCAGAAATCATGGATCCAAGACCATTTCCAATCAAATCTTTATTGGCATCTGACGCTCTTTTATAAGGATCTAATTTATCAATGGCTTTCGCAATCGCTAAGGTCTCCAAAGAAGCAATCAAAGTAATCGAGAATACAGCAAGCCAAAAAGTCTCTGTATTAATTTTAGAAAAATCTGGAAATAATAAGGCGTCCAAAGGATTGTTGGGGATTTTTACTAGGAGATCAGGACCTAGTTCATAGCTGTTACCTAAAAATCCAAATTGATGTGGTTCGAGAAAATTAAAGGCATAAGCAAAAGGAATAGCAATAAAGAGCACCCAAATTGGCGCAGGAAGAAATTGGAAAAGTCTATAATTAATTCGGCCATGAAAAATTAAGAGAAAGAGACTAGCTATCGATAGGAGCGCAATGACCGGATTGATATTCGGTATTTCAATCAAAACATCTTTGAGTACGCCGATAGAAGTGCTGGCATCTGAAGTAGTCCCTAAGGCTACGTGTATCTGCTTCGAAAAGATGATAATTCCAATCGCCGCTAACATCCCATGAATGACGGTGGATGGGAAGGCATTGGCTAATTTTCCCAATCGAAAAAAGCCTAGTAAAAGTTGGATAAAACCAGCTGTCACTACAGCTGCCAACATATAATGAATGGCTCTACCACTACCATCATCTAAGCTCATAGTAGCAGCAATGATCACTGCAATTAAACCCGCTCCTGGTCCATTGATGGCCACGTGTCCACCACGGAAAAAAGTAACCACCAAACCACCAACTACCGCGGAAATGATGCCTGCCATGGGCGGTACTCCAGACGCCACGGCAATACCCAATGATAAAGGTAAGGCAACCAAAGAAACGCTAAAAGCAGCAATAAAATCATTACGCCAATGTCTTCTGAATCCCTTCCAACCACTCTCCGGAACTTGGTGTTTAATAATACTCATGTGCTAAAGATATAAGTAATTGACCTTTGACTTCTTTATAGAGGGCTAATTTCTGAGAATTAAGAAGGTTAACAGAAAAAAGCAGGATGTCGGTCGAATAGACTCAAATTCCTAATTTTTTTAACCTTAATTTTGAGGCCAGAAAACGATTTTATCATCTCCTTAAGATTTTTTGACCATCCTTTTTAGGAGTTTTATAGTCTTGTATTTAAAGACAAAACCTAATCTATGAAACCTGCCTTTTTACTTGCACTGTTTACGCTTTTATTTGGAGCTTTTACGACGCTCTCTGCCTCCGGAATTAAAGGGACCATTCGTGATGTTGACGGACTACCCTTACAATTTGCTTCTATCTATGTCAACGAAACCGGCGATGGTGCCGTAACCAATATTGAAGGTTATTATGAACTGAGATTGGAGCCCGGAGACTACACGGTAGTGTATCAATTTTTGGGTTATGAAAGTTTGATTAAGGAAGTAAAGGTCGGCGCAACATTTGTAGAACTAGACGTTGTTTTGAAATCTCAGTCTTTTACACTCAAGCAAGTGGAGATATCAAGCAATGGAGAAGACCCTGCTTATACGGTAATGCGTAAGGCGATTGCTAAAGCCAAATACCACGTTCAGCAAATTGATGCTTATGAGGCACAAGCTTATATCAAAGGCACAGGGAAGCTAAATAAAATTCCCTGGATTCTACGCCGGGAGATGAAAAAAGAAGGAATCGATACTTCTTCGGCTTATGTTTCCGAATCCGTCAGTCAGTTATCTTATGAGCGTCCCAATACCTTTAAAGAAAAGGTGATTTCGGTTTATACGCAGGGTGATGACCGAGGTTCTAGTCCCATGAATTATATCAATGGGAGCTTTTATCAGCCAGATATTGCCGGAGCTGTTTCGCCACTTTCACCTCGAGCATTTAATTTCTATGAGTTTGAGTTGGAAGGTTATTTTGCAGATCAAGGTTATTTAGTCAATAAAATTAAGGTGACACCAAGAAGCCGTGGAGAGAATGTCTTTGATGGTTATATCTATATTGTAGATGATTATTGGAGCATCCATAGTTTAAACCTACATACTTATTTATTAGGTATTCGCTTTGATATTGATCAAGTTTATACCCCAATTGAAGAGATCGCTTGGATGCCCGTCAATGCTAAATTTGATATTTCTGGGAAGGTGTTTGGGTTTGGTTTTGAATACAAATACCTAGCTTCTTTGAGTGAATATAAAATTACCTTGAACCCAGATTTGCCAAAAGATTTCAAAGTAGTTGATGAGTCTCTCAATAAAGAACTAGCTAAGGAATTAAAGAATCTGGCGAAGGAAAACCCAAAAACTGCTTCGGCCCAAGAAAGGTTATTTACCGGTGAAGAAGTAACCCGCAAAGAACTGCGTAAAGTCATGCGGGAAATGGAAAAGGAAGATAAAAAAGAAGCAAAAGAAGAATCGGAAGAGCCACCTGTGGTTTCCAACTATTCTTATGAAGTAGATTCGAATGCTTATAAGCAGGACTCCGCTTTTTGGGCGACGGTCAGGCCGATTCCATTAACAGATATCGAAGTTCAAAGTTATGCCAAACAAGATAGTATGGCCACTGCCGAACGGGAGCAAGAAGAAAATCGACCAGATTCAACCGTTACGGCTGATTATCGAAATTCCAATGGGAAACTAAGCTTTGGTGATATCCTCTGGGGCGAACGTTGGAAATTGGCAGACAAACAGTTTATTGAGTTTAATAGTCCTTTGTTAGATCTTCAATTTAATCCGTTAGAAGGCTTCAATGGAACAGCTACCCTAGTCTACAAAAATAGAGTTGGTGATGGCTGGTTTGATTTGGGGACCAATGTTCGTTATGGAACAGCTTGGAAGCGCTTTCATATTAAAGGTTTTAGTAAATATGCCTTTGGAAAGCGGACTAAAAGAAATACCATCGAGCTGGAAGGAGGTCGCTTTGTGGAGCAACTCAATGGTCGTTATGCTGTGCCAGAATTGGTGAATACCTTCTATTCGCTTATACTAGAACGGAACTTTGTCCATATGTATCAGAAAGAATATGGGAAGGTAGCCTATAAAAAACGCTGGCGCGAAACGGCTAATTTATCCCTAAGTGGGGAATGGGCAAACCGTCGAAATTTTTCTAACCTAAACTCAGATTATACGGTCTTTGATCGAGAAGGGGTTGCTTTTGGCAGTAACCTGCCATTTATTCAGGAAGCAATCAAGTATCCAGACTTTCAAAAAGCCTTTACCTTGAATGCTGCCTTTGAAATAAAGCCCTGGCAGAAGTATCGCCTGAGTAATGGAGACCGGTCAGCTGTGAAGTTTTCTTCTCCAACCTTTCGCTTGGAATACAACAAAGGAATTCAAGGTATAGCGGACAGTGAAGTGAACTTTGATCACCTAGATTTTACTTTTCATCAAGTCTTTAGCTTTGTAGTTCGTGGGAAACTGGACCTAAAGTTAAATGCGGGTACCTTCCTTAATGATAATAATATTGGCGTTCAGGATATGAAGCACTTTCCTGGTTCAGAAATGTTTATGACCACCTTAGATCCGGTGGGGTCTTATCGTTTGTTACCTTATTATCAGTTTAGTACGCAAGGCAATTATTTTGGAGGGCACCTTCATTATCAGTTCCGGAAGTTCGCGCTGACTCATTTCTGGAAAGTTAGTTTATTAGGTATCAAAGAAAATGTTTTTGTCAATTACCTAGCCACGCCGGAAGTGAATGATTACTTCGAGGTAGGTTATTCCTTGGATAATATTTTTCGGATTTTACGTTTGGAAGCAGTTGCCAATTATTACGATGGACAATACCAAGGTTTTGGTTTCCGGGTAGGGATCGCCTCTAATTTAGGCGGCCGGTTCGTAAACGTCACCGTGGATTAATTCCCCCGGTAGAGACGATGCACTGCATCGTCTCAAACAACAATGGGCAACCACAAAAAAATGCACTGCATCGTCTAAAACACAAATATTAGATGTCCACCGAAACAGCCGCGCCAATGACCCATTTGTCAGAAGGGGGCAAGGTCAAAATAATTAATTCCTGACCTGGAACTTGAATGCTGATCTTGACTTGGTCCCCATTGGGTTCTACATGTTGAACAACACCATGTAATTGGATTTTATTGGGCTGCTCAAAAACCTCAGTTGGGGACCCTTGCTGGACAATTTTTCCTGCTTCGATTACTAGGATATGATCTGCCATTTTTTGTACCTCAGACTGATTGTGACTGACTAAAATAGTGGTAATTTGAAATCTATCGTGGGCCTCTCGGATGTAATGTTGTAATTTTTGGCGCATCTCAGTATCTAAGGCTGATAGAGGTTCGTCTAAGAGTAATAGTTTAGGTTTTTGTACCAATGCTCTGGCTAATGCAACCCGCTGTTGCTGTCCTCCGGATAGCTTATTTGGCCGGTAGCTTCGGAGGCCTTTCAACTCCATGATGTCGATTAATTCATCAATAATTTGGGGTGCTTGATGCCTTGCTAGTGCGAAGCTTAAATTCTGTTCTACAGACATATTAGGGAACAGTGCATAATCTTGAAAAACCATCCCTACTTTACGTTTTTGAGGTTTCCAATTGATTTTATCTTGGGAACTAAACCAAATTTCATTTTCAAAACTTATCCAACCTTGGTCGGCACTTAAAAGTCCGGCAAGCATCCGCAGGATAGAAGTCTTGCCAGCTCCAGATTTCCCGTAAAGGGCATACAATAGTCCCGTCTGTAATTCTAAATTCAGATCGAGTTGCATTTTTCCAAGTGCGGCGTTTAATTGTTTTTGAACTTGTAATTCGATCATTGGCGAAAACTTTTCAGGTAACCACCATTAACGACGTAAACGATGAGTAGGATAATGAAAGTGAGGCCAAAAAGCAATAAAGAATAGGCATTAGCCGCTGCATAATTTAAAGATTCTACCTCTTCATAAATAGCGATGGAGGCTACTTTGGTTTGGCCAGGAATGCTCCCTCCAATCATCAGGACAACCCCAAATTCACCAATTGTATGCGCAAAGGCCAATACGATGCCTGTAAGTAATGATGCTTGTATATTGGGAAGCAGCACTTTGGTTAAAGTTGTCCAACGTGACTTTCCCAAAAGATAGGCAGCTTCTTTTAAAGAAGGCGAGAGGTTTTGCAAACCGGCCTGAATGGGTTGGACCATAAATGGCAAACTATAAATCATGGAAGCTAAAACCAATCCTTCAAAAGAAAATATCAAACGCAAATTAAACTGTGCTTCCAACCAGGCCCCCAGTCCCTGATTAGGGCTAAATGCAATCAATAAATAAAAACCTAAGACAGTAGGAGGTAATACCAATGGCATACTCACCAAAGTTTCTATAAGCGGCTTGATTTTGGTTTTGGTAAAAGCCAGCCAATAAGCTAAGGGCAAACTTACGACCAGGAGCAAAGCTGCCGTAACCAATGCCAGCTGAAAAGTAACTATAATGGGACTCCAGTCGATCATCATACCCTTAAAATGGATGAATGGGCAAAATACAAAATTCCGGATTAGGAAGTACTGGGTATAAAAAAACAAAGGCTTTGCCAGATTTCTCCGACAAAGCCTTTGTTTTAATTCTGTTACTAAACTGCAGCTTACTCAGCAGAGGCAGCAGCAGATACAGTAAATGGAATGTGCCAGTTAGCCCAAGCCAAAACAACTTGATCTCCAACGACCATGTATTCTAGTGCTTCTTGGTTGCTATCTTGTGCTTGAGGTGTAACGCTTACACGCAATGCATCTTCTGCTTTGTCGTATTTTCCAGAACCCCATTGGTCTGTTACTTTATTGAAGATTACGGTTGCACTTTCAGCAGTTGGCTCAATAAAAAGCGCGTACGTACCAGCAGCTAAAGCTTCTCCTTCAATGGTTACATCTTCAGAGAAAGTAATATTCGTTGCAGCATTGGCACCTGCACGCCATACTTCGCCATACTTAACTAGGTCACCCCAAACCGTACGACCTTTGACAGAAGGGCTACCGTAATCTAATACGATTTCAGCATCACCAATTGTTCCGCTCATCTCTTTACGAGGTGATGCGATACCATCTTCTGTAACTTTAGTCATGTAGCTTTCTGTAGAGGCAACAACTTTTGCTTCAGCTTCATCGGTAGCTGCATCAGCTTCGTCAGCCATTTCTTCAGTAGTCTCTTCCGTTGCTTCTTCTGCGGCAGGAGTACAAGCAGTTGCCAATACTAGAAAGCCAAATAGGAAGCTCATTAAAATGTTTTTCATCTTGTTGGTTTTTTAAAGTTTTGTTTAAAATATAAAAATTGAATATTCCTTGAATACTCAGCTCAATAAACGACTGAAAATGAAATGAGTTGTATGGAGTAGGTATTTTTTATCTAAAAATCAGGGATTTAGCGATTATTTTTTTCAGCCTTACGCTCCGTCTTTGCCACCTTTTTTTTGGCCTTTATCAGGTCCATTTGCTCTCTTGCCAATTGTTGTTTGGCAGAATAAGCTTTTCGGTCTTTTTTTGCATCCCGATGCGTACTTCTGGCTTCTTTTAAATCTGTTTTTGTATTCTGATTTTGGGTCTTTGATTCTGTTTCTTGCTTCTTGAAAAGCCCAAGAATTGGTTTTTCTTTTGGTGTACTTTCTACAGCGGCTGCACCCGTTCGCTCGGCCTTTCGTTGGGCTTTCAATACGTCAATCTCTTCCCGTGCAGCTCTTTCTCGAGCAGCCGCGGCCTTATTTTCTCGTTTACTAGAACGATACGTGGATCTGGCTTCCTTTAAATCAGTATTATCCGTAGTTGTTTTTTCTTGTTTTTTGAAAAGTTTTGAAATAGGAGATGTACTTTTTTTAGTGCTCTTTTCCTGACTTTGGGCATTGAGTTGGATCATTCCAATACATAGAAGAAGACAAATCAAATATTTCATATTTTAGTTTTTGTACAGGATAACTTATCCGGTTTTTTCTAAAAAAGCTTTCATTTCAAGCTGTAATTGTCTCAAACAGCCAAGTCCATAACGGACCTATTTTATCTTTTCTTATAAAAAGTCCAAAAAAAATAGATGTAGATACAACAATTAACGTGTTTTTACATTTAATGTATATACATCTATTTAATTAAAAATATTTATTCAATTAATCAATAAAATCACGTTAACATGAATTACAAAGAAAAAGCACAGGACATTTACAACATGCTAGGACAAGGCCAATTGCTAGATGCTTTTGATAAATATTACGCTGAAAACGTCGTAATGACCGAGCCACGTGGTACACGTGAAGGTAAGCAAGTATGTCGCGACTATGAGGTAGCTTTCTTAAACAACATTCAGGATTTCCACGGGTTAGACGTGCAAAGCGTTACTTCTGACGAAGCTGCTAAAATAACCACCGTACAAAGTACAATGGATGTGACTTTCAAGGGAGGTCACCGCGCCAAAATGAATCAAGTAGCTGTACAAAGATGGGAAGGCGAGCAGATCGTACACGAAGAATTTTACTATGATAATGCGCAGTAAGCATTCAAATTTCAAGTACTATAAAATGGTCTATTCCTCAAGTCAGGAATAGACCATTTTTAATGTACAGAAAGAGCTAAGTAAGCTTTGATTTAAGGTAGCTTGCATCATAAACTCATCATGCGTTCGTTTTCGATAAAAGCCGCTTGTTGAATGATGTCTAAGTCCCATACAAAACGATAAATATCCCTCGGAAGGGATCTACGCTTTAGCGTCGATGGAGGAAAACGTCGATGGAGGAAAAACCTCAGTAATCAGGAAGAGAAGGTAAAAGTAGAATCAAAAATATGTATTTTTACTGCTCACCAAATCCATTGTACGCATGGAATTCACCGCCATTGTCTCTTTATTCGAAGAAAACCTCTGGCATTATCATTTGCCAGTTCCCTTGCCCATTGCAGAACATTTCAAAGCGGCAGCTAAAGACAATCGAGTCATTTGCTTACTCAATGATACGGTGAAAATTCACGCAGCCATTATGCCCAAAAAAGGCACTTATTACTTGATGCTAAGCAAAGACTTACGAAAAAAATTAGGAGGTGTAGAAGTAGGAGATTCCGTTCAGGTTAAAATGGAAAAAGACGAAAGTAAATACGGCACGCCCATGCCCGAAGAAATGCAGGAAGCATTGTACGCAGACCCGGAAGCAGATGAATTTTTTCACCAATTGACGCCAGGCAAACAGCGCACCTTGATTCATCTAGTTAGCAAAGTGAAATCCAGCAACAAGCGTATAGAGAAAGCCATTGTTATCCTAGAACATCTAAGACAACACCATGGCAATATAGATTTCAAGCAGTTAAATATGGACTTTAAAGCGGCGAACAATCGCAATTGGTAATATTAATTTAAGTTTCCGCTTGCTTGCGTTTATTCAGAAAATAGATAAAAACACCTAAGACAACAAAGCCTGTACTTATAATAGTGCCGATCAACACAGCAATGAATTTACCATTAGACATGGTTAATCTTTCCCCAAATAAAGTATATACATTGAATCCAAGTACGATCAACCAAAATAAGCTTGGCGTAAGTGTATTTTTCTTAGACTTCATCAAGTTTTTAAGCATGCTTTACTTTTTTACAAAACACCCTTCGTACTTGGCAAATCATTTCCACCCGTAAAAGAAATCGCCATCTTTATGGCCCGTGCAAAGGCCTTAAACAAAGCCTCGATTTGGTGGTGGTCATTATCGCCACTCACTTGAGCATTTATGTTGCACTGTGCCTGATCACTAAAGGACTTAAAAAAGTGTTTGGTCATTTCCATCGGAAATTGACCTACTTTCTCGCGGCGGAATTGATCGGACCAAACCAACCACGGGCGACCTCCAAAATCTAGGGCTACTTGGGCCAAACTTTCATCCATCGGCAATAGATAAGAACCATAACGTTCAATACCTCTTTTATCTCCTAATGCTTCCCGGAATGCCTGACCCAATGCCAATGCGGTATCTTCAATCGTATGATGCTCATCAATGTGCAGATCACCTTCTACCTCTACACTCAGGTCACAGCCAGAGTGTTTGGCCAATTGATCCAGCATATGGTCAAAAAAACCAATCCCTGTGTGGTTATTGTATTGACCTTGACCATCCAGGTTGAGGTGAACCAAGATATTGGTTTCTTTGGTCGTACGTTGAATACTTGCACGACGGCCTTTAGATTTTAAAAAGTGATAAAGATCTTGCCAAGAAGTAGTGGTTAAACTAATCGTTTTAGCCAAAGTATCGGAATCTTCGGAAATTTCGTCTCCACCTAAATCGGGGTCATTGTTGAGCCAGATTCCTTGAGCACCCATATTGGCAGCCAATTGCATATCCGTAATTCGATCTCCTACTACATAAGAATTTGCGATGTCTATTTCCTCATCATTCAAATAGTGTAGTACCATGCCCGTATTGGGCTTTCGAGTCAAGGCATTTTCGTGCTTGAAAGTTCGATCAATTAGAATTTCACGGAAGTGAATGTCTTCGTTTTCTAAGGCACGCAAGACCATATTATGAGCGGGCCAAAAAGTATCTTCTGGATATTCTTCTGTGCCCAGCCCATCTTGATTGGTGACCATGACCAATTCATAATCCAATTCTTTGACAATTTTGGATAGGTAGAAAAACATTTGGGGATAAAATTCTACCTTATCTAAACTATCTACCTGATAATCTTCTGGCTCTAGGATAAGCGTACCGTCTCTATCTAAAAAAAGGATCTTTTGCATGATATTTAGGATGCTAGTTTTTGTAAAACTTGGATTAATTGGTCGTTTTCTTCTGGTCGGCCAACTGAAATTCTGATGCCACCTTCACAAAGATGAACATTCGAACGGTTACGTACAATTATTTTCTCCCGGACTAGGTCATTATAAAGACCAAGGGCGTCCGCGACTCGAATTAAAATAAAATTTGCGTCGGAAGGAAAGACTTTTTGGACAAATGGCAAAGCCTTTAAAGTTTTTTCTAAACGAGTTCTTTCTTTCAATAGAATGGCCACCATTTTGACTTGCTTTTCTGGATCAGTTAAAGCTTCTAAAGCGGCCTTTTGAGTCAACTGATTCACATTATAAGGTGGCTTGACCTTGTTGAGTAATCCGATAATTTCTTCGCTTGCAAAAGCCATGCCCAAACGGATGCCGGCTAAGCCCCAGGCTTTGGAAAAAGTTTGCATGACCACTAAATTTGGATACTGATCTAGCTGAGTGGTAAAGCTGACTTGTGCCGAAAAATCAATATAGGCTTCGTCAATAACGACAATCCCCTGAAACTTTTGACACAATTCATGTAGGGAATCCAAATCAAAGCTATTGCCCGTTGGATTATTGGGGCTACATAAAAAGAGCAATTTACTATGGGCATCACTTTGGGCTAAAATAGCTGTTACGTCGGGCTGAAAATCAGGGCTTAGAGAAACTTCCCGCAAAGCGACATCTGCAATGCTTGCCGAAACTTTATACATGCCATAGGTAGGCGGTAAAATAAGAATGTGATCCTCTCGTGGTTCACAAAAAATTCGGATCAACAGATCGATTACCTCATCGCTTCCATTGCCTAGAAAAATATTTTTTGCAGGCACATTTTTCAGCCTACTTATATGGTCTTTTACTTCCCATTGTAAAGGATCTGGATAGCGGTTAAGCCCAGTTTCAAAAGGGTTCTCATTGGCATCCAAAAAGATATCTGCAGCACCTTTGAATTCACTACGGGCAGAAGAATAAGGTGCTAAAGCTTTAATATTGGCACGTACTAAAGGTGCTATGCTCATTTTTATTATTTTTAGAAAATCAAAAATACAGTTTAATAAATTTTATACCATATAGTTTTCCAACAACTTTGCTATGAACCTTCGAATTTGTTTATTAAGTTCCTTAATTTCTTTTTCTCTCTGTTTGGAGGCCCAGCCTTCTCAAGAGTTGATTGATCAATATGCTAGAAAATCACTCAGCGAATTTTATGATTTTTTGAGTTTACCCAACGATGCCAATAATTCGGCAGAAATGGAACCCAATATTCAATGGGCTAGTAGGGCTTTTGCCAAAAGAGGTTTCGATATCGAACGGTTGCCAACCGCGGGCGTTGATTTAGTTTTAGCAAAAAAAATGGCTCCCAAAGCGAAAAAAACCGTTTTATTTTATGTCCAAGCAGATGGCCAGCCGGTTGATCCAAGCAAGTGGTTTCAAGAAACACCGTATACGCCTACTTTAAAACAGAGAAAACCCGATGGTTCCTGGGAAGCGATTCCTTGGTCTAAATTGGAAGGAGATATTGATCCGGAGTGGCGGGTTTTCGCTCGATCTACTGCAGACTCCAAAGGAGCAATGACCATGTATCTAGCAGCCATGGATGCGCTAGCTGCGGCTAATATAAAAACAGAATACAACATCAAAGTCATTATGGATTTTGAAGAAGAATTGGGCTCTCCAAATCTTCCAGATGCGGTTAAAAAACACCGTAAAGCCTTAGCTGCAGATTTTCTGGTGATCCTAGATGGTCCCATGCATGTCACTAATTTACCGACGATGAAATTTGGTGCTCGTGGTATCGCCACGGTAAGATTGACAACCTACGGTCCCCGTGTGCCTCAGCACAGTGGTCATTATGGTAACTATGCGCCTAATCCTGCTTTTCGTTTGATGCAGTTAATCGGTTCTATGAAAGATGCGGATGGTCGGGTGATCATTCCAGGCTTTTATGATGGTGTCAATATTTCACCGGAAGTT
>CAXIDD010000003.1:0-27176 GCA_964021975.1 uncultured Saprospirales bacterium
AAATAACTGGCAACGAGCAATTTGAAACACATAATAGTGAAGGTAATGTGCTTTATGGTATTGAAGTCTTTGTGCACCCAGATTTCCGCGGCTTCCGCTTGGGAAGACGCCTATACGATGCTAGAAAAGAGCTTTGCGAAAACCTGAACCTAGAAAGCATCATATTTGGCGGACGTATCCCAAACTACCACAAATATGTCAATGAGCTAAGCCCTCGACAATACATTCAAAAAGTAAAGCATAAGGAAATTCATGACCCCGTGCTGGCATTCCAACTTTCAAATGACTTTTATGTAAAAAGAGTGCTGCGAAACTATGCACCTGAAGATAATGAATCCGTGTCCTTTGCCATTTTATTGGTTTGGGATAATATTTATTACACAGAACCTAATGAAAGCAACCAATCCGTTGCTCGCCTAGGTTTGGTTCAGTGGCAAATGAGAAACTATGGTACCATGGAAGGCCTCTTCGAACAAATCGAGTTTTTTGTAGATGCTGTTTCTGCCTACCAGAGTGATTTTGTTTTGTTCCCAGAGTTCTTTAACGCGCCACTTATGGCGGTTTATAATCATCTAAGTGAAGCTGAAGCCATTCGAGAACTAGCTAAATTTAGCAATGCTATTAAGGAGCATTTCTCAAATTTGGCCATTACTTATAATGTAAATATTATTACGGGAAGTATGCCAGTGATGCGTGGCGAGAAAATTTATAATTGCGGTTACCTTTGTCACCGGAATGGTAGTATTGATGAATATGAAAAGATTCACTGTACACCAGATGAGGTCAAGTATTTTGGGATGTACGGTGGGCAAAAAATCAAAATTTTTGATACAGACTGTGGGAAAGTTGGCGTTTTGATCTGCTACGATGTAGAATTTCCAGAGTTAGGCCGAATCCTGGCTAACCAAGGGATGTCTATTTTGTTTGTCCCCTTTTTGACAGATACTCAAAATGGCTACGCTAGAGTACGTAATTGTGCCAAAGCCCGCGCCATAGAGAATGAGTGTTATGTGGCTATTGCTGGTAGTGTAGGCAACTTACCTAAAGTACATAATATGGACATCCAATTTGCCCAATCCGCTGTGTTTACGCCTTGTGATTTTGCTTTCCCAACCAATGGAATCAAAGCAGAAGCGACACCCAATACCGAAATGATGTTAATTGCAGATGTAGATTTAGACAAGTTGGTTCAACTGAATAAGTATGGAAGTGTTAGAAATCTAAAGGATAGAAGAACTGATTTATATCAGGTTAATTATGATTATGAAATAGAAACAAAATAGGGTAAACTGAATAAAAGCTAAGCTGTTTTGTTTTATACAAGGACCAGAAATGAAATATTTAGAAGTTTTTGTTAATGCTTATCAGGGTTATGCCAATTATCTTTGGAATGAAATCACAAATCCCAATTGGCACAATTATTTTTATTGGCTCTTATTGGTTTCCGCTTTCTTTTTTATGTTAGAATGGCTTTCTCCATGGCGGAAGAATCAGCCTAAATTTAGAAAAGATTTCTGGCTGGATTTTTTCTATATGTTCTTTAATTTCTTTCTTTTTTCTTTAATTATTTACAATGCCGCCTCAGATGTTGTCGTCCACTTATTAAATGACGGTATCCAAGGATTGACTGGCTTTGACTTACAAGCCTCTAACCCCTTGCGTCTTGCTCCAATGTGGCTTGTTTTACTAATAGGTTTTTTGGTAAGAGATTTTATTCAATGGTGGATCCATCGTTTATTGCACTATGTGCCAAGATTGTGGGAGTTTCATAAAGTACACCATTCCGTAGAGCAGATGGGATTCGCGGCACATTTGCGTTATCATTGGATGGAAAATGTGGTGTATCGGACCTTAGAATATATTCCACTTGCACTCTTGGGAATTGGTCTTTACGATTTTTTCATTATTCACATCTTTACCTTAGCAATTGGACATTACAATCACTCGAATATTACGGTTTCTGGTCGGATGACGGGCGGTATCCTTGGTATTTTGATTGGTCTTGTCCTAGCCACTAATAGTTTAGATACCCAAATTTTTGTTGAGCCTACTCTTATCCAGCAGGTTCTAGTTTTAGGTAGCTCAACACTAATTGGTATTTTGGTACTAGGGCCATTAATGAAATTTGTTTTTAATAATCCTGAAATGCACATTTGGCATCATGCTTATGAAATGCCTGAAGACCATCCCCATGGAATTAATTTTGGCATCAGTTTAGCAATTTGGGATTACATTTTCAAAACAGCCCATATCCCTTACAACGGGAAAGACATCCGCTTGGGATTTCCTGGTGTTGAAGAATTTCCTCAAGATTTTATTGAGCAGAATAAACACGGTTTTTAACCAAAACTTCAATTTCTATCCTGAAAAACGCATTTTATTCTAAAAGATAAAGTGCGTTTTTTGCTTCTCTGGGGGTCATGTTTTTTTATAATAAGACACAAAGGTATGTAAAACCATTATTCATTACATACCTACTATCATGAAAACCTTAAAGAGAATTAACCAATTACTGTTCTTAGCATTTTTGGTTTTATTGAGCTCTAATCTTGATGCTCAAGTTAGAACAGCCACAAAAAGAGTAGCTCCAACTCAACGAATCACAGCTAATCAACAGAACCCAATTAAATTAGAACCTCAAAATTCTGCATTATTATACCGGCCAATGCCTAAAAGGGTATTGGATTTACCCATTGGAGAAGATGGTGCCGATGATCACGCGGATGAAGTTCGTGCGAATAGAATTCAGACACCCCAATCGGCACTAAGGTCAAGAGTAGCATTACCTAAAATGTCAATGGTATGGAACAATCCTGATTTTGCAAGCTCTAATCCGACTATTGTTAGTGAAGCACCTAGTGCGGTATTATCTGTAAGTGCCAGACCTGGAAACAATTATTGTTCCGAACCTATAATTGATGCAAGTCTTGCTCCTGTTTATGCATCTGCTAAAGCGTATATGCCATTTTATTTTCCTTATCGGAATGAAAAAGTGACCGTTTGGCAGGGCTTTTACTATAATAATGGAGGCTTTCATGGATCCATAGATTATGGTAAAACAGGTATCAACAGTGGAGAGGATCCAGGCTTTCCCGTTTATGCTGTGGCAGCAGGTAAAGTTATTGATGTCGGTTGGACAAATGGAGGTGGAAATTTTATCACTATTGAACATACTGCATCCAATGGCCATAAATATCGCTCCAAGTATATTCATCTTCGTAATGGCAATGTCAATGATCGCAATAAAACAAAAGCGATTCCCAGCAAGAATGCAGATTACATTAAGGTGAAGAAATACGCTCAGAAAAATAATAATCCTTTGAGTTGGGGCAAATCTTACCACACCCTAAAAGTAAAAAAAGGAGATGTGGTAAAGTCCGGACAATTTATAGCTTATGCAGGAAACACCGGTGTAGGTGGCATCAAAATGGCACTGAAAAGTAATGGTGATTTCACCAATAGCAATACCCGAAGCTATAATGTGCATTTACACTTTTCTATCTATATTAAAGATACCAGACCAGGAAAAAGCGGTTGGGTTAAAGTTGATCCGTACGGTGCTTACACCAAAGACAGTGGCAATACTTGCTACAATTTAGGTTCAAATACGGCCTACAATCGATTGTTTGCACCTTTTTACCCAAGTTTCCATAATGTACCATTAGACTTAGTGAATACCTACTTTGGTTATTACACTGGGATGGGGATGTCCCTACAAACACTGGCCGTAACCAGAAACAATAGTGGTAAACTGATGGCCGTTGGGTCTTTTCAACAAGGCTTATCGAAATCTTGGTATGCACGGTTTTATATGACAGCCAATTCTTTCCAAAATTATTTTAATCAATATAAATCCAAAGGGTTCCGGCCTAGACAAATTAATACAACGCAGGACAGTAAAGGCAAACTGCGTTATTCTGTGATTTGGGAAAAGAACCCAAGCGGAGAAGCTTATTACGCGTTTTTTGGCCGTTCAGATAGTAATTTTAGTACCCTTTGGGATAACTATATTAAATCAAAGAAATACCACCTTGCAGAGCACAATACCTTCAATGTGAATGGAAAACGCTACCACGCGGGTGTATTCGTAAAAAGTAAATCTTCCAATGCCTTTTATGCTTATTATGGAATGTCTTCCAGTTCTTTTAATAAAAAGTTTAAAGACCTTTCTAAAAAATGGCAAATCACTAGTATCCATGTCAATGGGAGTAAAGTTGGTGGTGTTTGGAGACCAGTTAAAAAAGGATATTATGCCTTTTATGGAATGTCACCAGCGACGTATCAATCCAAGTTTAACTATTATTCGAATCGTGGATATCGACTTTATAAGGTTCAGAACTATGCAAAAAATACCAAATATGCTGCAATTTGGGTGAAAAATTAGACGGATAAATGTTTATTAATTGGGACAGGCCAGTGATTGAATTTCCTTCACTGGCCTTTTTATTTTTGATAAAAAATAGTACTTTTCCAAAAATCACATTTATGGAATCCTACATTATCATTATCGCTGTTTTGTTGGTACTTTGGTTGGTTTTACGGCAACAAGGTAAAAAACAACGCAATAGAATTAAGGACAGAGATTCGCGTTCTTAATGACATCTCCTAAAAGGTCATTCTATTTAGGAATTATGATCTTCTAAAATCATGTCGGCAGCCTTCTCCGCAATCATATAAACGGGTGCATTGGTATTGCCACTAATAATCTTAGGCATAATACTGGCATCGACAACTCTCAGCTTATCTACGCCGCGGATTTTAAGCTCGGGGTCTACTACCGCCATTTCATCAACGCCCATTTTACAGGTTCCACTTGGATGATAAATGGTTTCGGCAGTACGGATAATATGTGCAGCGATTGTATCGTCGCTAGAATCCGGCATTAATAACTCCCAATCTTTTAAGTAAGGTAAGAAAGCGTCTTGTTGGAAAATTTTAATGGCCCATTTGGCGGCTTTTACCATGCTGATTAAATCGGCTTCTGCGGAAAGGAAATTTGGGTCAATGATTGGACTATCCTTGGGATCAGCAGAATTTAGGCGTATGCTTCCTCTACTTTCTGGTTGGATCATGGATGGTAAAAGCGTGAAGCCATCATAGCGTGGATACCGCTTCATATCGTACATGTCATAATCATAATCTGGACCAATATGAGAAGGTGCAAACTGAAATTGGAAATTGACAGGATCATCCGGGTTGTCTAAATTAATAAAAGCACCTGCAGCCAAAGGTCCAGCAGAAAAAGGACCTTTTCTGCTTAGTAAATACTGTAGCATTCCGAGTGCTTTAGGTATTGGTTTCAAGTAATGGTTGGTTCCTTTTTGTTGTTTAGAACTTGCAGTAACAGGAAAAAATAAATGATCCTGTAAGTTTTGACCCACGCCTGGAAGGTGTCGAATACAATCAATACCCTGCTTTTTTAATTCATCTCGATCACCTATTCCAGATAACATTAATAACTGAGGTGAAGCAATTGCTCCAGTACACAAGAGGATTTCCTTTTCTGCTTTTATTTCCTGTTGGCTACCTTGGTGGCGGACTAGGACCCCAGTAGCTTCATCTTTACTGACTTGTATTTGCTCCACTTGAGCATGCGTCATGACCTGTAGGTTCTTACGTTTGAGTGCGGGCTTTAAAAAAGCGGCTGCACTGCTATGGCGTTTCCCATTTTTGATGTTAAACTGGAAATGGAAAGCACCATTTTGAATGGCGCCATTATAATCATTATTGGTCCGGATTCCGGCGTTTCTAGCTGCATCTACAAAGGCACTATTATAGGGAGAACTAAAGGTTTTTAACAAGGTAACATTGAGTAAGCCATTTTGACCGTGGTACTCGTTTTGAATCTGTTCATTATGTTCAGACTTAATAAAGTAGGGGAGTACATCCTGATAGCCCCATCCACTATTGCCTAAACTTTTCCAATAGTCATAATCATTGGCATTGCCACGAACATAGGCCATGGCATTCGTAGAACTACAACCTCCCAGTGTCTTTCCTCGTGGTACTTGTAAGATACGGCCGTTTAAATGCTTTTGAGGGCTTGTTTGAAAAGCCCAATCTACTTCGGATTTAAAAAGCTCTGTATAGCCTGCCGGCGCATGGATAGCTGGGTTTTTATCAGGACCGCCTGCTTCAATCAATAGAACTGAATTAGCTGGATCTACTGATAATCGATTGGCCAGGACGCAACCTCCTGAACCAGCACCAATGATAATATAGTCATAAGCCTTCATACACTGAAATTGATTGATCTCTTGTTTAATAAGCAGGAAAATAGCTTCTTTATCTTCCTGATTAATATTAACAATAATTTAAATTAGGTCTAATTTGGGGCTGACTTCCAAGTTAATTATCTTAAGCGAAATATAATCCACTATTATGCAAAAAATATACTTTTCTTTTATTTTCTCCCTAGCTTTTATTATCCAGATGCAGGCACAGGAAATGCCAGAAGATTATCTAAGTGCTGATTTCCATGCCGAACGTCGGGCTGCCTTGAGAGCCGAAATGCCTCCCAACTCTGTAGCGGTTATTTTTTCGGCGGCTGTCCGCAATCGAGCCAATGATGTAGACTTCATTTATCATCAAGAACCTAATTTTTATTACCTGACGGGTTATAAAGAACCTCATTCTATCTTAATGATTTTTTCAGAGCCTCAAACGGATGCTACGGGCTCTACTTATGATGAAATACTGTTCGCTCAAGCCCGTGATGCTGCTAGTGAAATGTGGACTGGACGACGTCTAGGAACTAAAGGTGTAGAAGAAAAGTTGGGTTTTAAAACGGTTTTAGATCACAAAGAATTTAAGGACTATACCCTTCAATTTGACAAATTCGATAAAGTTTTATTTTTTGACTTCAAACAAGATGTTAGAGACAATCCAAGGGATGATGCCGACCTTTTTGATTTAAAAAATCAATTTAAAAATAGCGCTAATATAAGTGCCGATTTTAATGGAGTTACCCACCAAATGCATCAGATCATTGCGAATACAGGAATGTCCTTACAGTATAGAAAACAGCAACTCTATCGAATAAGTCGGGCCAATCCAAAATCTCTTGATAACCCATTGGTTAAAGCATTTATGGCTGCCAAAGACAATGAATCTAGCATGAAAGTGGTCCAGCAAATACCGGAATCCAATTTAGATGTGCAAATGTTGCCACAGCTCATGGGGAAACTTCGGGAAACAAAATCTAAAGAAGAGCTAGAACTCATGCGTATTGCCTGTGATGTAAGTGCAGTAGGACAATTAGAAGTAATGAAGGCCATGCGACCCAATATGTCAGAAACCGAAGTGCAAGGGATTCACGAGTTCGTTTTTAAGAAATATGGCTCTGAATATGAGGGTTATCCTTCTATCGTCGGTGGTGGGAATAATGGCTGTATTTTGCATTATATCGATAACAACAAACCACGCCTGGGTAGTGATTTAGTACTGATGGATTTAGGGGCGGAATACCACGGCTATACGGCTGATGTTACGCGCACAATACCCGCCACTGGTAAGTTTACAGAAGAACAAAAAATAATTTACGAAATCGTCTTGGAAGCACAACAAGCTGGTTTTGAAGAATGTAAGGTCGGTAATGACTTCAGTGCGCCTGGACGTGTCACACGTGAGATTATCGACAAACGTCTGGCTGAAATTGGTGTCATTGAAAAAGGGGAACGACATAATTATTTTCCACATGGTACTTCCCATTATGTAGGTTTGGATGTCCACGATCCAGGGACTTATCAACCTTTCAAGTCAGGGACCATTATTACCGTAGAACCAGGAATTTATATCCCGGATGGTAGTGATTGTGATCCCAAATGGTGGGGCATTGCGGTACGTATTGAAGATTGTATCCTCATCGAGGAAGACGGTTGGACCAATCTCTCCGGACGAGCACCAAGAACAGTAGAAGACATCGAAAAGACGATGGCTATGCCCAGCCCCTTGGATAATTTTATCCTGCCTACCATCAAAAAACAATAACTGTAGAGCCGTTGCATTGCAACTACTCTACATTGTACAGACGGAGCATTGCTCCGTCTCCACCCATAGTATTCACCAATCACCATCAAAATAACTCAACCTAATGCAACAAAAATTCACCAACAAAAACAGCATTACCGAAAAAGAATTGGTGCCAGGTATTTTCGCTAAATTAGTTCATATGGAAGGCATGTCGATAGCACATGTACGCATAGAGAAAGGTGCGATTCTACCAGAGCATGCGCACGTCCACGAGCAGGTGACCAACATCCTGGAAGGAGAATTGGAAATGACGGTCGGTGGAGAAACCAAAGTATGTAAACCAGGGGATATTGTCATTTTAGCTTCTAAGATGCCACATTCAGCACGGGCTTTAACGGACTGTTATGTGATTGATGTTTTTCAGCCGGTGAGAGAGGATTATAAGTAAGAGAACTTGACTTTTAGTTCTCATTATCTTGTTTTAGATATGTCAGAAGAATCCTTTTTAGTTCAGGGAGTAAGTATTATCTGGTTTTCGGTGCTCGGAATCTTTATTTGTTTACTTACGCTGATTATTATAGTAAATAAATCTACAAATAGCTCCTCTCAAGGCGTATGCATTGTTATAGATTCTTATAAGCTTGATTCTTTACCAAGTCTATGCCACCTCTTATTAAAATAATAAATTTACTAAATCCTAATTACTTGTATATTAAAGCTGTATTAGTCACTATTTTTGCTTTGAATTTGGCACTCATTATATCAAATGCTCGTATGAAAAAACTAATCATTATTCTTGTTGCGCTTATTAGTTTCCAACTCACGCCCAATACCGCCAAAGCCCAAATTGATGAAGATCAATTGGGGGCATGGTATATGTACTTTTGGAATACTACCTTTGAAGATGGCCCTTGGGGACTACAAGGTGATGTGCAATATCGGAACTGGAATGTAATCGGAGATCTGGAACAATTGCTCTTAAGAGGGGGCTTAACTTATCAAGCGGAGGGATCCTCCAACAAATATACCCTTGGTATCGCTAATATTACCACGGGAGCTTTTGGAGACAGTGATGCAACAGTCAGCGAAACCCGTTTTTATCAGGAGGCACTACTACCACACCGAATTAATAATCGGGTTTTTCTTACCCATCGATTCCGATATGAACAGCGATTCGTTGAAAGCCAGGATTTTAGAACGCGCTATCGCTATAACTTGTTCCTAAATATTCCACTCACGGATTTAGGCTTTGGTAAAGGATCACTTTACTTAGCTTTTTATAACGAACTGTTTATCAACGGTCAAAGAGAAATTGGAGATGGACGTACTGTCCAATATTTTGACCGAAATCGGACCTATGGTGCTTTAGGATATGGATTAAAAGACAACCTTAAAACCCAATTGGGGTATATGCAGCAGACTACGAATGCCTGGAGCAAAGGCCAGCTTCAGTTTAGCCTGCATCATACTTTTTGACCTTAAATCATCCATCAATAAAGACAACCATTCCTTCTTCTAATGGATTCAATTCGGTCTTTAGGATTTCAAATAAATCTTGGCCATATTTAAGGTATAGGCCAAGGAAGTTATCGTGCCGTTCTTGTAATCCATCACCAGGGAATAATTTATCCCGTAAGGAGCGGATTTGGTTTAAAGAAATTTCATAACGCTGCTTTTCGGCACGCATTAAACGACCTTCAAGATTTTCTACCGATTTAATGATCTTAGCGTTTTCAGCCAATACTTTGCCTTCTAAACTCGGATCGACTTCTTTAGCCTTTTCACTAATCTTTAATAAAATAGCTTCTAGTTCCGCTTTTTCATCGCTTAACTTAATTTCATTTTCGGTATTATTCTTAACGAATAGCTTGAGTAAGTCTTCCGTCTCTTTGAATAAATCATGGATCTCTAGACCAAGTTTAGCCAGACGCTTATTAGAACCTTTATCTACCCAAAGTGCTGAATTACGACGAATCAGCATGGGGAAATTAACGCCGAAAGCCTCAAATTGACTTTTTCGCTCCAGCCAATAAGCTAATTCACCGCCACCACCAATGTAGGCCAAGTTGGGGAAAATAACTTCTTCATAGACTGGCCGCATGACTACATTTGGGCTGAAACGCTCTGGATGATCCTGGAGCTCTTGTCTTAATTCTGTTTCAGAAAAACTATAATCGGTATCAATCACCTTAAATTGATCTCCCTCCTTTTCAATCCTTGCTCGGATTTGATCCTTCAAATAGAATAAGTTGATGTCACGTGCGTAAGCTTGGTCACCAAAACCAACTTTATCCAATTCTTTTTGAGTCGATGTAACGTAGGGTAGGGAAAAAGCTTCAAAAATTTCTTTTTCCATATAAGGAATAAAAAGGCGTTTGAGTGGGGCCGAATTCATATTGGCAACCACTAGTCCATAATCACTGAACAGCTTGTAGACAAGGTTTTGAGCAGCTTGGCCATAAGTTGGAAATTGCGTATAGGCTTGTTCAATTAAGTGATAAGCCTGAGTAGCACGATCGGAATTACCTAGTATATCTTTTAGCTCAGCCAGAACGTCCTTCAAGCTATCTGTTTTCATCATACCACAAGCACCATTTTCCTCATTTTGCCATTCTAGGGTTTTCCCAAAGAGATTCGTGTGGTTGATTTCTTCAAAATCATGGTCCTCTGAACCACTGATAAATACAGGCACAATTTTGAAATCAGGGTATTTTTCATTCAAGATTTCAGCCAACCGAATCGCAGAAATGATCTTAAAGATATAATATAAAGGGCCGGTAAAAAGGCTAGGTTGATGTGCTGTAATTACAGTGAAGGTATTCTCCTCCCTTAGAGCCTCAATATTTTGAATAACCGCCTGATTAGCACCAAATTGCTGATATTGAGTTAATAAGGTGTCTACCAAAACAGCTCGATTAATGTTGTCTTTCTTTTTGTCCTGAATAACTTTAGGGAAGGATTCTAATTGAACCGGATACTTATAAAAAGATTTGAGCTTGGGATTTTTAGTAGCGTAAGCGATATCTTTTACAGAAAATTGTGGAACGTCTTGAAAAGGTTTCTTTAAAATCTCCATCCGAGTTTTATTGGTTAATGTTGGCTTTGAATAATTACTAAGAACCTGTCTACTACAGGTAGATTCAAATTAGGATATTTAACTTATGTTATTTCTATTACTTATATTGGTCATTTCTAGGCTCAGTATTTGCTCTAGATCCTTTTCTGACCGTTTAATACTTCGTATAAAATGGTTGGAAGTCGATATTAGTTTAGAACAGTTCGCAAAATTTTAAAGAATATGCAAAAATATATCCTAGCCTTAGACCAAGGTACTACCAGTTCACGTGCAATTTTATTTGATAAAGAAGGGAATATTCAAGGAAAAGCTCAACGAGAATTTACCCAAATTTACCCCAAACCAGGTTGGGTAGAGCACAATGCTAATGAGATTTGCAATACTCAGCTACAGGTCCTCCAGGAAGTATTGACTCATCAAAATATCCCTGCTTCAGAAGTTGCGGCAATTGGAATTACGAACCAAAGAGAAACCACGCTCATTTGGGATAAAGCGACGGGCCAACCTATCCACAATGCCATCGTTTGGCAAGACCGTCGAACTGCTTCCATCTGTGACCAACTTAAAGCAGATGGACACGAAGATTACATTCGCAATACCACTGGATTGGTCGTTGACGCCTATTTTTCTGGTACCAAAGTCAAATGGTTATTAGATAATGTTCCTGGTGCTCGTGAAAAAGCAGCTAAGGGGGAATTATTGTTTGGGACAATTGACAGTTGGTTAGTCTGGAAGTTAAGCGGGGGAAAGGTGCACATCACGGACTACACCAATGCCTCTCGAACATTGCTTTATAATATTGAAAAACTAGACTGGGATGAGCAATTACTTCAATTATTAGATATACCAAGGGCTATGTTACCTGAGGTTAAGCCGTCTAGTACGGTTTATGCCCACACTAGTAAAGAGCTACTAGGCCTAGAAGTACCAATAGCTGGTATCGCTGGAGATCAACAAGCGGCTTTATTTGGCCAAGCCTGTATCGAGCCGGGAATGGCTAAAAATACTTACGGTACTGGTTGTTTTATGCTTATGAACACCGGAGAGGAATTGGTTCGCTCCAAAAATGGATTACTCACGACTATTGCCTGGGGATTGGACGGTAAGGTTCATTATGCCCTGGAGGGGAGTGTCTTTATTGCGGGAGCTGCCATTCAATGGTTAAGAGATGCTTTAAAGATCATAGATGAAGCACCTGATTCAGAGTACTTTGCCATGAAAGTGGAACACCCAGATGGTGTCTATGTAGTGCCTGCTTTTGCAGGTTTGGGTGCGCCTTATTGGGACATGTATGCCAGAGGAGCTATTTTTGGCCTCACACGAGGTACTTCCAAATCACACATCATAAGAGCTACTTTAGAATCCTTGGCGTATCAAACCAAAGATGTTTTAGAAGCAATGGAATCGGATGCGGATAAAAAGCTCAAGATTTTGCGCGTAGACGGCGGTGCAAGTGCCAATAACTTACTGATGCAATTTCAATCAGATGTATTAGATGTTCGGGTAGAAAGACCCGAGATTATTGAGACAACCGCACTTGGAGCAGCATACCTTGCCGGCCTGGCAGTAGATTTTTGGTCTAAAGATGAATTGCTAGAAAAATGGCACTTAGACCAAGCTTTTGATCCAGACATGTCACAGGAAGAACGAACCAGAATATATGCTGGCTGGCAAAAAGCGGTTAAGCGCACCATGGGCTGGGAAAAAGAGGAACATTAATAGTACATCATCCCTGGATTTACAGTCGATGCTCCACTCCGAAAAGGAGGAAAAAGTTGTCAATACCTCTATTAGGGCTTTTAAAACCAGCATTTGAAATATGTCTAAACCGAGCAGATAGTTGGAGGGTAGTACCAAGGTCTTTAGCGTAATGTCGAAGATTAAGTTCAAAGTTATCTGAAAAGATAAAACCACTGGCTTGATGCCTGGTTTGGATGGTTACATAATGTGGTCCAGCTCCAACAATGGCTAACAGGTGAGTGGTGGCATTCAAAGAAATTGGATAACGTAAGCCCATATTTAGCCCAAACTCGAAATCAAATTGATTATTAATGTTGGTAGCCTGTGCATATTGGTATTCGCCGTAGATACCTAATTTACCAAATTCATGGACGGGAAAGTTGCCTAAAATAGAAATGGGTTGGTAGTAATAATCTTCAGGCATTTGCTCATGGATGATGCTTCTGCCAAACGACCAGGTAGAACCTTTAAAAAGCTGTTCCTGAGCATTGATATTTAGAACCAAAAACAAAAGAAAAAATAAGAGCGTAAAGTGTTTCATCGGTAGTGTGTGATACTTGCAAATCTGTACAAAAAGTACTTTTGTACAGAAGAACTACCTAGTAACTAAATATTGATTCTTTTGTTTAGACAATAAATGTAGGTACAATTTATTTTAGGTGTTTGATTAGGGCCTTCTTACTTTGGAAGCTTTCTCAATTTGGAGGCTACCAAAGGTAACTTTCACTGTTATATTCGGAAAAAACTCCGTGGTCGGTGTATAACTTACCCGTTGCATATTCAGTTCGGGCTGCTTTAATTCAAAATCCAATTCATCCGGATATTGCATAGGACTACTAACTGTAGTGAGATCATATCGGAAGTTTTGTAAATCAGAATTAAAGAGTAATACCTGAGACTTTTCTGCATTTAGGTTTAGATCTAATAGGCCAGCATCTGCGTAGATCTGAATCATTCCATAAGTTGCATCGATATCAAAATTACCTTGGATATCTTTTAGCGTGATATTGGTTCTTCTCGAGCCAATAGTGACATTACCATTAATTGTTTGGCCAATAATATCTCCAAATTGGGAGGATAGATCTACCGAGCCACTAATCTTATTAAGATTAACCTGGCTAAATTTACTGTTTACCCGCAGACTGTTGGTAAGCTCCGCAAAATCTGCTAAGCCATAACTTATCTTTGCATAAACAGGACATACAGCAGGAACCGTAATATTATAGATCACTTTTATTTGTGAAGTGGGCCTGGGTAGGTCTTCTGTATCCAGGTAATTGCGGATATATATTTTGTTTTTCAAGCGCTTGACAATAGAGATCATTTTTTCAACATCTGCTTTTGCTTCTTCTTGTGCTGGGTTTTTTGCTATGATCTCAATATCAATTAAAATCTTATTTTCCAAGCTGGGCTGGATGTGAACTTCAGCTCGGTCACCATCAATATTCACTTCATAGCCTTCGTGGTAAACGAAATCTTTATGAATTTTTTTAGTAATCACATGTACTTGATCTTGTGCAAATACTTGTCCGCACAGACCAAGGAGAACAATGAGCTGGATAATTATAAGTTTCATTGCTTTCAATGTTTTAGATTTTAAAAGCCATTTTTTTGATGACTTGTGTTCTATCTCTTTCTAAGGCAGCCAGTTGACGGATCAGTTCATGATCATTACCATAAAGATTAATAGCTGTTTTCAACTCTTTACGTGCTTCATTTAATTCCTGTAATTCGGCTTTGAGGCCTCTACTTTCGGCATCTTCAAAAGTTTTGCTGTAATCATCATACATTTTGACAACTTGTGCAAAAGTAGCTTCATCAGCATCCCAATCTGCTTCCAAAAGATATTGATCCATTGGTTCTGTATACGCACTATAGCTAGCTGTGCTCTGATTAGCAGGCCATAGGGTATATCCAAGGGTTAATAAGATCAATAAGCCTGCCGCTACACTTGTCCATTGTCTCCAGTTTGCTAGAGAGACTATTTTTGTTTTTGTCGAATGGGCCAGTTTATTTTCTATGTTTTCCCAAATTAAACCAGCGGGTTCATAATGAGCTAATCGTGGTATGGCTTCCTGTACAAGTAGATCTTTTTGATCTTCTTCTAAGCTTAATTCAATATTATTCCAGATCAAAAGAGGCGCTTCGTAGCTTGGAAGCGCTGCTATAGCTCTTTTGAGTGTTGCTTTTTGCTCTTCCATATTATACTTCTAACAATTTATTGATAAAAGACCTTAATTTCTTCTTGGCATAAAAAAGCTGAGATTTAGAGGTTCCTACCGTTATACCTAATAAATCTGCGACTTCTTTATGTGCAAAACCTTCTACCTCGATTAAAATAAAAACAGTGCGATACCCCGAGGGTAGCATTTGAATGGCTTTTTCTAAATATTCGGCCTCTAAAAAATCTCCCCACACTACTTTTTCTGGCCCTTCGTTAAGGGGCAGTTCATCAAAGTGAGGTTGTTTCTTTAGCTGACTTAGGGCGGTACGAACCACAATAGTCTTGATCCACGCACCTAAAGTGGATTCTTGTCTAAACTTACCCAGTGAACGGAAGACTTTTATAAATGCTTCCTGTAGTATATCCGAAGCCAAATTATGCTCCCCTGCCATTCGGTATGCTATGGTATACATCCCTTTACTGTAACGCTCATACAGCTTCCGCTGTGCAAGGCGATCATTATTTAGGCAAGATTGAATTAATTCGCTTTCGGTCATCTTGGTTGCGATTGCCATCAGCGTGGTCTCTTTTGTTTTAAAGAGAGCATACCTATGCATTAGGTTGTATGGTTGTATGGTTTTGTCAAAATGTCAGTCATAAAGGTACACTGTCACCATCGATGTCAATTATATGGCAGTTCATTTTCAAGAACCTGCATTTCTGACAGGACAAAAATAGTAAAATCAACTTGGCACGTGACTTGATAAAGATTAAGTGTATTTAATTATGACAACAAATAAAATTACATAAATATGAGTAAAATTATTGGGATTGATCTAGGGACAACGAACTCTTGTGTCGCAGTAATGGAAGGAAACGAACCAGTTGTTATTCCAAACGAAGAGGGTAGAAGAACAACGCCATCGGTTGTTGCCTTTATGGATAATGGAGAGCGTAAAATCGGAGATCCAGCCAAACGACAGGCGATCACTAATCCGCAACGGACCATTGCTTCCGTAAAACGTTTCATGGGACAACGTTATGATGAGTCTCTTGGAGATATCAAGAACGTGGCATTTAAAGTAGAAAAAGGAGATAACAACACCGTTCGGGTGAATATCGACGGAAGACAATATACCCCTCAGGAAATTTCTGCTATGATTCTTCAGAAAATGAAGAAAACAGCTGAAGACTTTTTAGGGACTGAAGTAACCGAGGCAGTTGTAACTGTACCTGCTTACTTTAATGATTCTCAGCGTCAAGCTACCAAAGAGGCGGGTGAAATCGCAGGTTTAAATATTCGTCGGATCATCAATGAGCCAACTGCTGCTGCCTTAGCCTACGGTATGGATAAGCGCAACAAAGATATGACCATCGCGGTCTACGATTTAGGTGGTGGTACGTTTGACATCTCCATCCTTGAACTAGGAGACGGTGTATTCGAAGTGAAATCAACAAATGGAGATACGCGCTTAGGAGGTGACGATTTTGACCGTGTATTAATCAATTTCTTGGCAGACGAGTTCCAAAAACAAGAAAATATGGACCTTCGCAAAGACCCAATGGCTTTGCAACGTCTAAAAGATGCCGCTGAAAAAGCTAAAATTGAGCTTTCCGCTTCTTCAGAAACGGAAGTGAATTTACCCTACATCACTGCAGTCGATGGAGTGCCTAAGCACTTAGTCGTAAAAGTTTCTCGTGCTAAATTTGAGCAGTTAGCAGATGACTTGGTGAAACGTACTTTGGAGCCTTGTCGATTAGCATTAAAAGATGCCAATTTAGATAAATCTGACATCGATGAAATTATCCTTGTTGGTGGATCTACTCGTATCCCGAGAATTCAACAAGCAGTTGAAGATTTCTTCGGTAAGAAACCAAACAAAGGAGTTAACCCTGATGAAGTGGTTGCCGTAGGTGCTTCTATTCAAGGTGGTGTATTAAGTGGAGATGTACAGGATGTTCTTTTATTAGACGTTACGCCACTTTCTTTAGGTATCGAAACCATGGGTGGTGTTTACGATGTAGTCATCGAGTCTAATTCCACTATTCCAACTAAGAAATCAAAAACGTAGTCTACCGCAGCAGATAATCAGCCTTCTGTAGAGATTCACATCTTACAAGGAGAGCGTCCAATGGCGAAAGATAACCGGACAGTTGGTAAATTTATCTTAGATGGTATTCCACCCGCACCAAGAGGTGTGCCACAAATCGAAGTAACTTTTGACATGGATGCCAACGGTATCTTGACGGTTTCTTCTAAAGATAAAGGCACCAATAAAGAGCAAAGTATTCGTATCGAGGCTTCTACCGGCCTTTCTAAAGAAGAAATTGCTCGGATGAAAGCAGAAGCAGAAGCAAATGCAGATTCTGATCGCGAAGCTAGAGAGAAAATTGATGCATTGAATGCTGCAGATACTTTGATTTTCCAAACGGAAAAACAGCTGAATGAATTCGGTGATAAAGTACCTGAAGATAAAAAAGGTGCAATCGAAACGGCACTAGCTGAATTAAAAGAAGTACACAAAGCAGAAGATATGGACAAATTGGAAGCTGCCACTCAAGCACTGAATACTGCTTGGCAAGCCGCTTCTCAAGAAATGTACCAAGCACAGCAAGAAGCGAATGCAGGTGCCGGTCCAGAAGCTGATGCAGGTGGACAAGATAATACCAATACAGGTTCGGATGAAGATGTAACTGACGTTGAATTCGAAGAAGTAGAGGAAACTAAATAATTAGGAAATTAACCTAATTTCCCCTTTAAGCTCCATAGCAATTTGTTATGGAGCTTTTTTTATTCCCTTTAGAATATAGTTGGCTACTTTTTTTCGGGTAAGGTAATCGAAAATACTGGAACTGCTAATTATTGGCAGATTACTTGCTTTTTGTTCTTTCCAAGCCCATGCATAAGCAAGGCTGAGTTTTTTATCCTCCGGACGGAAACCAATCAATTGACCTGCTAAATTTAAAACTGGAGCCATATCTGTATTGGGAAGCCCCTCAATAGTAGTTAATAGAGTATCTCCTTTAGATGAAGTAATTGGAGTAAAATGAATCCTTTGGGTACCATTACTTTCGGTCACCCATCTATTTTTTGAATAGTTCTTGCTAGCTTGAGCAAACTTTCGACTATTAACTTCGAAAATAGTTTTCTTTTGATGAAAAAGTGGATTCAATTTTTGGACAAAGTCATCGTTCAATCTACTAAGAAATTGAAAAGCTAAATCTTGCTGGAGTGTTTTTTTGATGGTATTTAAATCTTGATCCAAAAGTTTTTTTAAATCATTAGGACGCATTAAAATCGAATTGCTGTAAAGTAATTCTGCCAGATCTGTGTAGGATTTATTAGTCACCTTGATTTGATCGATTAGATACGGAGATAGATAGCTTGCTTTCGTTTTAGAGAAATAAGATTCGGCCATTGATGCGAAAAGACTTTGCTCAAGTTCAGGATTCCAATTTTTTAACCAAAAAGCCAGATATTGATCTAGTGCAGCTCTTCTTTGCTCAAATTGATCAGGGCTTAATTTTAAATTACGGTTCAGAACGATTGCTAATTGGTAAGTAATTAAACTTTTAAATGCCAGTGCGCTGTACGTTTTCAAAGTAAAAATAGATTCTAATTGTTGGAAACTGTCTTTCAATTGGTCTAATGACTTTTTACTTTCCGAGTCTAAAAGCAGATTCCTTTCAAAGGTCTGCTTTTGAGCAAGTAAGTCCTGCGCTTGGAAATAATCCTTTATTACTTTACTCTTTTCGTAACGATCTACTATTTCACGGGGCTTTTTAAGGCCCAAATCTTGGTATAGCTTTAATGTTTTAGTATCTAATTCCTGTGCAATTTCATATTGGATTTGCTGTAGTATCAATTCATAAGAACTACTATTGAATTGACTGTTTATTGGGAAATCTACAATTATAGCCTTAGACCTTGAATTGGAAATTGGGTCTAAATTCATTGGGATCCCAGCTGGAATGACGTTCGTATTGAAGTTCTGAATTCGTAGTACTGCAAAAGATTGTTGGTCCTGATCAGCAGGTAATCCTACTAGTTTAATATCGGCGTAAATGACTGACCTGTAAAGGTAATATTCCTGTTCTTGATTTAAAGACTTGATTGAGAGACTCTGTCCAAGATTTGTAGGGGTTTGTGCTTTTAATTTAACTCGATTTCGGACAATTCGCCGATTGCGTTCTTGTTCTGTATCACTGCGTTTGACTCCCTGGAAGAGTTCTTTACTTACATTTTTTTGCTCCAATTCAAATGTGATATAGCTTTTAGTCAACGCTAGCTCTGCACTTAACTGTTTGGCCCAAAAACCTTTTACGGGATCAATACTTGCTGGAATATATTTTAGGATAGCAGACCTAGGCACCATAACCAGCCCATCATCAGAAATCAAAGTTGCCGAAGCTTGCTGATTCAATTGGCCACAAGCCATTAGCCAATCGGGGAATGCAGCATAATCCAGGTCAAACCCCAGGCTGTCAATGATTTGGGATTTAGCAGCAATTTCACCTGGAAGCAAATGGGAGACCTGAGCAAGTAAACTGTGACTAATGAAAAGGCAAGGTATGAGTAGTCGATAGATCATAAATAAAAACTTAGCAACTTCATTTATGGACTAAAAAAGCGTTTAGCCCATAAATGACTAAACGCTTTTTGATATGAAATGATTATAAAGTCAGCGTAAATTTTGAGCTGAATTCTTGACTACTGAAATAGTCCTTTACATCCTGGTCATGACCATAGGACCATTAGGATTTCCGCGGCCTTCGCAGGGGTCACTAACCATTGTCATCGTCAATAGTAACCTTATCTCCAGAAATACTGTATTTACCTTTGATCTCTACACTGCCATCCGCACCTGCGTCGACATGATAAGTGTTATCTGCATTCATAGTAACTTTCATTGGCATTGTACCACCTTGGCCATCAGGAACCATAATTTTCCAACTTCCTACATGGTCTTGAGCCATTAGGCTTAGTGGTAAAATAAAAAGGATAAGTAGAAAAAAGTTTTTGAAATTCTTCATAATTAAATATAGGTTTTAAGTTTAAAACAGTGCCGTTAAATTAGAATCATTTTATCATAAAGTCAATCTTTTTTGTTTTTTATTTTTAAGTACAAGACAAAAGTCAATAATTGATGCTTTCCTGCTCTGCGCATCCTACCCCTAGCCTTAAAGGGAACCAAGCCCGCGGGTAGGCCTTCTTTAGGAATAAAAGAGGCGGAATGGGTATTTGAATTAGTTTTGTCCTGTATTCAGTTTTTATTTTTAAGCGGATGGAAACTTATAGTGAAATTAATCTGCATAAACTTAAAAATGTAAAGTGCTGAAAAGGTATTTTTTAATTGAAAACTTTTAAATTGTGATGCTTTCAAAAAGCTGTTTCTTTACCGAATTTGGACGAAAAGTTTTTTACACAAATACGAGATGAAAAATCTTTTGTAAAGACGAACAAATAAGTTTTTCATCTGTTTAAAAATTTAGTAATAAGTTGAAAATGAAGCAATTACGAAATTTTTAAAAGATGTAACCGCTTCGCTTTCGCATAATCTTTTTTAATCATCACCGCTTGGTGATTTTATGATTAAATAAGATCATGCTCATTTCATTACTTCAAAAAGCAAATAGCTTCTTAATAACAGCGTTTAAAAAATAACAATTTATGACTACACTAGAGCCTGCAATTTTAGATAAAGTAAATGAATGGTTGACAGGAGATTATGACACTGCTACCAAAAATGATATTCAAGCTTTATTGGATGACAATGATGTGGAAACCTTGACCAATGCATTTTATAAAGATTTAGAATTTGGGACGGGTGGAATGCGCGGGATCATGGGCGTTGGGTCGAATCGAGTGAACAAATACACTTTGGGGATGGCCACTCAAGGCTTTAGTAACTATTTGCTGCAGACTTATCCCAATGAGCAAATTAAAGTAGTCATTGCCCACGATAGCCGCAATAACTCCCAGGTATTTGCGCAAGTAGTGGCCGATGTATTCTCAGCTAATGGCATCTACGTTTATTACTTTGAAGGGCTACGGCCAACACCAGAATTGTCTTTTGCCATCCGGGAATTAGGAGCTAAAGGTGGCGTCATGCTGACGGCTTCTCATAATCCTAAAGAATACAATGGGTATAAAGCTTATGGTGCAGATGGCGGGCAATTGGTTGCTCCACATGACAGCAATGTATTAGATGAAGTTCGGAAAATCAGTGCTGTTTCAGATATTAAATTTTCCGGAAAGGCAGAGAATATTGAAAAAATTGGAAAGGCCATTGACGATAAGTATATGGATGCTCTAGCGGAGCTATCTATTTCTAAGGAAGCGATTCAACGGCAGAAGGATTTGAAAATTGTCTTTTCACCAATCCATGGCACCGGGGCCGTTTCTGTACCGCCCATCCTTAAGCGGTTTGGCTTTGAGAATGTTATGGTAGTAGAAGAGCAAATGATCGCTGATGGTAATTTCCCAACCGTAATTTATCCAAATCCAGAGGAAAAAGAAGCACTTACAATGGCCTTGAATAAAGCCAAAGAGGTAGATGCAGATTTGGTGATGGCTACAGATCCGGATGCGGATAGGGTAGGGATTGCCATTAAAGATAACGCGGGGCAATTTGTATTGATGAATGGCAACCAAGCTGCTTGTTTATTGGTGCATTATGTGCTGACCGCCTGGGAAAAAGCTGGTAAATTAACCGGAACAGAATACGTAGTCAAAACTATTGTAACTTCTTATCTAATTGATAAAATTGCCGATTCAAAGGGACTGGAATGTTTCAATACCCTTACTGGATTTAAATACATCGGAGAGTTGATGACCAAGTTTGAGGGGCAACGTACCTTTATTGCTGGTGGAGAGGAGAGTTACGGATACCTAGTAGGGGAGCACGCTCGAGATAAAGATGCGGTTATTTCTTGTGCCATGATGGCGGAAATGGTCGCTTTTTATAAGGATCAGGGGCGTAGTTTATACGATGCGCTATTGGATCTTTATGTAGAGTTTGGATTTTATAAAGAAAAATTGATTTCTCTTAAAAAAGAAGGAAAAAGTGGTGCCGAAGAGATTCAGGCCATGCTCAAACAAATGCGCAATGATCCGCCTCAGACACTCGGTGGTGCCAAAGTGACAACGATCAAAGATTACTTAAGTAGTGAGTCCAAAGATATGGTGGCCAACACTATTTCAAAAATAGATTTGCCATCTTCTAATGTCCTACAATTTTTCACGGAAGATGGAAGCATCATTTCTGCTCGTCCATCCGGTACAGAACCTAAAGTGAAATTTTATTGCAGTGTGAATGCACCACTCGCTAGTAAGGAGGACTTTAAACAAGTGGAGGAAACCCTCGAGAATAAATTAGATCAGATTCTAAAAGATTTAGGCGTAGCTTAGATCCTGTTTTTTGGTTTGGTGGTATAGTGACTTATTGATTTTTACAAAATAGAGCACTAAATCACCAAACCGAAATCCACTAAACAAACAGCCTATCCAGGATCCGCTTCAGAACCCATTCTATAACTTAGCAGTCCGCGAAAAGCATCTTTTACGGTATTGCCTTCGTACAAAACCCTATAAACTTCCTCAGTGATTGGCATAGGAACATTGTATTCCCTGGACAGCTCCATGACCACTGGGCAGGTCTTGACACCTTCAGCTACCATTGACATTTCGCTAATAATTTCATCCAAGGTCCTACCTTGGCCAATCTGAAAACCTACCGTTCGGTTTCTACTCGAAGAACTACTACAGGTGGCTACTAGGTCACCCATACCTGCAAGTCCTGAAAATGTTTCCGGTTGACCGCCCATAGCGACTCCAAGTCTACTTAATTCTGCCAAGCCACGTGTAATCACCGCAGCTCTTGTATTTTCTCCAGCGCCAGCACCATCACCCATTCCCGCAGCGATGGCAATGATGTTTTTCAAGGCACCACCTAGCTCACATCCTATAATATCGGTATTGGTGTAAACCCGAAACAAACCACTTCGAAAAACTCTTTGTAAAGCAGTTGCAATGGATTCATCTACCATCGAAATAACGGCGGCTGCGGCTTGGCCTTTGATAATTTCACGTGCTAAATTTGGTCCGGTTAAAGAACCTGCGGGATGCCCGGGTAGTAAGGATTCAATAATTTCGGTCATGCGCATCTTGGTACCTCTTTCCAAACCTTTTGCCAAGCTCACAATCGGAACCCAAGGACGGATATGGTCTTTAGCTTGCTCTAAAACAGAGCGCATATGCTGAGCCGGAACTCCCATAATAACAACATCTGCATTTTGAACGGCCTCCTTAATGGAGTGAGTAGCTCGTAGGTCTGGATTTAATTTAGCGTCTGGTAGATATTTACTATTGGTATGATGCTCATTAATTTCTTTGACCGTATTGGCATCTCGCGCCCACATGATGGTTGGTACATTACCTGAGGTGAGGGACGCAACGGTGGTTCCCCAGGACCCACCGCCTAATAATCCAACTTTTAGATTCATATTTTTATATTTTGGTTTGTGGTATCGGTATATACTTTGAACTACCCAAGGCAGCTAAGAACAGCAAAGTTTTTTTAGATCAAAGAAGATATAAGAAACTGATCAATTATTCTTTAACCATTACAAAGCAACATAGTGGAGCAGGCATATGTCTTAAGTAAAAGTACAATTCTGCAACCTGCCTTCCTGCGGTCAGCAGGCAGGATTCTAAAATCCAGTAAATCCTGATTCAGTTATCAGGAAATAATTACCCTAGTAAAAATAAAACCACCAAGCTGTCCAACCAATCAACCGCTAAAAGCGAACTAATTTTCATCCAATTGTCCCAATTCTGCCAGGAATAGGTTTCTGACATTGGCAATGTTCTCATTTAAATCTTCCAAATTCCAGGTATGGGTAGAAATTGGTGGCAAAACGCAAACTTCTACGGCCGTTGGGCGAAATACATTTGAACCGCGGGGCATAGCATCATGTGCATTTTTGATGACTACCGGGATTAAAGGGACCCCTGCTTGCATCGCTAGATGGAAGGCTCCTTTTTTAAAAGCACCGAGTTTATAAGTGTAACTACGGGTGCCTTCTGGCGCAATTGCAATAGAAGTACCGGATTTTAATACATCAACGGCTGGTTTTAAAGCTTCTATAGCTTTTTCTTTGTTTTTTCGGTCTACAAAAATGATCCCTCCGGCTGCCATCATTTGTCCAAGTAACGGCATATTCTGTAACTCTTTTTTAGCAACAGCAGTAATATCTCTTCTTAGCAATTTAGCAATAATAAAAAGGTCTGCATTACTTTGGTGATTAAAAAGAAAAACAGCTGGTCGGTGGTCCCAGACATTTTCTTCTCCTTTGACAATCATCGTAATTCCTGCCACGGTAGTCCCTAGGTCCCCGACGGTAGCAATCATGTTATTGACGCCATCTTGCCAGGAAAGCGTGCTTGCCCCAGTTAAGAAACCACTCATTGCCGCGGGCACTAAACTCGCTAAAGTAAGGCCCGTACGTAATACATTGCTTACGCCAGGTCTTGGTTCATCGTTAAATCGGTAGACAGGCCAATCATTTTGAAAGGCTAAGCCAGAGAGTTTTATATCAGGATTAAGAGGCCGTGGCTTACCAACCATTTCCAGAAGTGGTAAATCTTCGGCACTATCTGTATAGAAATAACTTTTGTTTAAATCTAGATCATATTTTTCAGTCAGTTGTTTTGCAGCATAAGCCTTTCCCGCCCCCCAACAAGCAGGCTCAATGATATTACCAGTGAAAGTACCCTCTTTAACTTCCATGCGGGTACACATAACTTCCTCAATCCCCAAATCGCGGGCAATGGGATTTACTTGGTACGGAGTAGCAGCAGAAACAATGGCTACGGTATGTCCTTTTGCAATATGAGCAGCAACCAGGGCACGGGATTCCGGATAAATTGAATCTGCTAAGTGTTTGATGTATACTTCTTCACCTACTTCAATGAAAACATTTTCGGGGACGCCTTTGATACCTTGAGCACCCATAGCCGCAAGTCCTGCAAAGTTTCCATTTCCAAGGGCGTAAACGGTGACACCGGCAAATTGGGCAACAATTTCTCGAGAGGTCATTTTACCACTCAAAATCCTGGCCTGAAAAAACTCTTTAGCAGAAAAACCTTTTATTAAAGTTCGGTCTAAATCGAAAAAAGCACCAATATGTGGACCTGATTCTCCTTCTAACACATCTTTGGTGATACCATCGGATTTTGATCCGGGGACGATGCTGCGTTCTAATGGAATATTTTGGGTGCTTATTTCAGCTCTGGCTAAAGTGATTTCCTGGATTTCTTTAATAGCGGCGCTTAATTCGTCCAATTGCGTTTCAAACTTTAATAATGCTTCTGTTTTGGGATGTAAAGCGGTTGGGATTAATTTTAGGTTTTTAACCAATCGGATACCATTCAATAAAAAAGGTTTAGAAACGGATTCTAGACGTTGGATTTTACCCTTCCACTGCATTTCACCTCCGAGGTGGATACAACTTTCTAGGAAGGTGTTTTCATCAAAAGGATATTCGGTGTCTAGGTCTTTAAGTCCTTGTAATACCACTCGATAGGCTTCCAAATAAGGGAATAAAACAACTGGAGCTACCTGGATACGTTGAGCCTTTAAAATTTGCTTAAAGTTGGCTCTAGGGTTATTGAGAAATGCTTGCCCATTGGTGGTTAATAATTTTAAGTCTGCTTCTATTTCTTCAGAAAAATGGACTTTTTTAGAATAGAAGAATTCAAACTTAAAAAGATCTCTTAGCTTCATTATGGTCGTCCAAAAGTAGAGTCCCCGATCTGATTTAGCTTGATTATTGGCCATTAAAAGTGCCAACTCAATAAATGCCCGATGGTAAAAATGGTGGACCGCCATATTTGAATAATAAGTAGCCTGCAAAAATTGCTCTGGCACAATGTTGTACTTAGCGTGCAAAGAATCTCCTGTTTGTTGGATGATTTCTGCCTGCATCAATAAATTCAGGCCGTGTTGCACACTTTCCCCAATGGCCTTTCCTCGGTCTACTAGAGCATCTGGCTTATGGGATTCAATAAGCTGCATCATATCCACAATGTCCTGTTCAATTTCTTTTTTAGTGGATGAATATTTACTTAGTAAACTTGTACAGACTAAAGAAGTGGTGGTCACTGGTGTGATTTGATTAATCCTATGTACCAGCGCAAAAGCAAATCGAGGAATCCGATTAATGGTCTCAGGAGCTACTTTTTCCATGCCAGGCACTGGGGCTTGGTGGTTACCTTGTATATCTACTGGATTCCCAAACCGGAGGGAGATTTTACCAAAATTATCACCCAACTTGCGTAAATAATTTAAAAACCAAGCAAGGCTTTCGGGAGCTTTGTTTTTTCCTCGCCCTTCCTGGGTCATATCTTTGACATCAGGAATTAAATCATAAACAATTGAAACTGGGACATATTTGACTTCCTGCTGGCTGTCTTCTTCCCCTTCCATAATATATTTCAGGATACCCATTTTAGGCCAGACTAGCTTTCCAGTCCGAGAACGTGTCCCTTCCAGCGCCCACATGAAGTGGCCTTTTTGATTAATGAGGGCTTTAATGTAGTGCCTTAGACTTGCCTTATAAACTAAATTATCTTTAATAGAGCGACGTATGAAAATTACACCTGTTTGTCTACCAAATTGTCCCAAACCCAGAAAGTCCATATTGATTCCTGCAAAAGTGTGGGGGAGTGGCATACCATGACGCAATAAAACCACTGCTAAAACAATCATGTCTATATAGGTCTTATGCGTCATCACAAAAGCAATCGGATGCCGGCGCATGAGCTTGGTCAGTTTTTTTAGTTCTGCTGCATTAACATCAATGGTACGGTCGTATCCACGGGAAAGAAGATATTGAGCTACTTGGGTACCCAATAGTTGAGGCAGCGGCTTTTGTTGGGTATATAGTTCTTTGATGTATTCACCCGCTTCCTTTTGAATCGTTTCCAATGATTCGCCCGTTTTTTCGGCGATACCAGAAAGTTGCTTAATAAACTTGGGATCTTCCAGAATATGATTCATGCCTATTGACTTACTTGCTTTATGAATGAATAGCTTCAAAGAAGCGCTTTCACCCTATTTTGATTGAAGTATTTTACTACAATTTCATTGTTCGTCTAATTTAGTGTAATTAAATGACTGTACAAATTTTAGTTACTTTTTGCGGCTCTTTTTCTATAGGGTA
>CAXIDD010000004.1:0-21523 GCA_964021975.1 uncultured Saprospirales bacterium
GCTGTAGATTACCAATTGTAGTAGAACTACCATCTGGCATATCAATCGTTGCAGCTCCGCTTGTGGTCCAAAGTCCACTTGCTCCTGCAGGGTCAGAACCGAAGAGTACCGCGTCTAAGCCACAAGCTGTGTCATCTGTACCTGCGTCAGCTTCTACCAAGTTAGGATCTAATAAAGCATTAACAGTCGCTGTATTCGAACATCCATTGGCACTATTGGTAACAACCAGTTCAAAGGTACCAGGCTGGGTGATTGTCGGGGCTAAAGTGGTGTCATTACTAATTGCTACCCCATTGGTACTAGTCCATAAATAGCTAATATTTGCCCCCTGTGCAGATCCAGAACCATCCAAGACAAAAGTATTTCCTGGGCAGGTAACCACAATATCTCCACCGGCATCCGCTAGTGGTAAATCTCTATTTTCTTCTACCACAAAGGTTTCCGTACTAGCACAACCTGTAGTAGAGTTGGTAATCACCAATTCATAATTCCCGGCGGCTGTAATGGTAGCTTGTAAGGGATCTTGACCTACCTGAGGAGATGCTTGTCCATCCAATGGATTCCAGGCAACAGTGAAGCCTGTACCGCTATCTGAGCCTGAAGCATCAAGGGTGATCATGTTCATCATACAAGTTAAGGTAGATGGCGTAGCCAATTGAATAGTAGGCAGAGCCGTATCCGGCATTACGAGCACCATATCGGTAGCCACACAACCAGTAAGCGTATCTCTAACTTCCAAAATATAAGTACCGGCTGCAGTAGCCGTTGCTTGTAGCGCATTAGCTGGGCTAGGAGCCATGCCACCGTCCATAGCAGTCCAATTGTATACAATCGTTGCGCCTTCTGCAGATCCAAGTCCATTTAAAGTAACGGCATCATCTGCACAAGTGAGGACAAGGTCATCTCCAGCCTCTGCAATCGGAGCTATGGTATCGGTTGGAATAATCACTTCTCTAGTGGCTACGCAACCTGTAATCGGATTAGTAGCCTCCAATTGATAAGTACCAGCAGCTGCAATGGTTACTTGTAATTGATCTATAGCCCCATTAATTGTCCCACCATCCACAGCAGTCCAGCTTAATTCATAAGTTACATCAGCTGGGGTAACTGTAGCGTTAACCATTACTTCAGAGATATCACAAGTGATGGTTGGAACTTCAGCAAATTCAATTTCTGGTAGTTCAGCTGAAGAGGTAACCTCAACAGAATCTCTATTACTACAGCCCGTTGCTGGATTTAAAATCGTGAGGTAATACGTTCCTGGAGCGCCTACATTGAGGGTGTCTGCAGAACCTAGTTCTTGATCATCAAGGGTCCAACTTAAAGTAAATCCTGTATCTACAATACCCCTTAGGGTAAGGCTAGGCATTTCACAAGTTAATTCTCCACCTTGACCAGCATCAACTGATAGTACCTCAATATTATTAGATACGACAACTGAATCAATGGTCATACAGCTTGTAGTGGTATCAATCACTGTTAAAGTAAAAGTTCCCGCGGCAGTCACTGTTGGATTAAGTGGCATATCAGGGTTTTCTTCTAATAAACCTCCGTTTAAAGCTTGCCATTGTAAGGTAAAGGAATCGGTATTACTCACTTCAGCTATTAGACTTACGGTCGGATTGTTACAATCAATTGCGGCTGAATCTACCAGTGTGATAACCGGAAGCGCACTATTCGGTAATATTTGAACCGTATCCATTGTAGAACACAAATTATCAACATCAGTGGCCATTACAATATAAGTACCAGGCATATTGACTGTTACACGGTCATCCACTATCAGAGAAGTACCAGCGCTATCAAACCATTCAATCGTAAAATCTCGAACTGAATTATCAATATCGGCAATTAAGGTAATTCCGATGGTATCACAATTTAGTTCTTGATCATTTCCGGCAAACACTGGAGTAAAAGAAGCTACACTTATAGCTTCTACCGTATCTGTAGTAAAACAGCCTGTATTTTTATCTCTCACTTCCAGTGCATAAACACCTTCTGCACGAATAGTTGGATTAACCACATCAACTTCATCTCCTGGCTCGATTACGCCTCCGGAGAATGCGGTCCAAATATAAGTCAGATTGGTATCTAAAGCTGTAGAACCACTAGCATCTAGTACTTGGACTGAATCTGCACAAGTAAAGAATACATCACGGCCTGCATCAGCTATTGGTAAGTCAGGTCTAACTACTTGCATGGTATCTCTAGCGGGACAACCAGTTGCGGTATTAAAGACGGAAAGGATATAAGTCCCTGGTGACCTAGCCACAATTGATTCGCTGTCAGGATTGCCCCCTATGGTACCACCATTGATCGTTGCCCAGCGGTAGCTGTAAATTTCTCCTTCTGAGCCTGTACCATTTAATAATACAAGACCTGTTTCACAGTCAATAGTTCGATCTTCGCCTGCGTTGGCTTCTGGTAAGACATCCGTTAAAGGGATGAAGAAGGTATCTCTAGTGACCAAAGCCGGAACTGAATTATCAAAAATAGTAACCTCCACATTACCTACTGGTAAGTTAACGGCCTTTGGAAGAAACTGTGTAGAGGTTAAAGTACGCCAGTTATAGAATACCTGGCCATTTCCTCCCTGGACGGTCAACTCTATGGTTCCATCATTTCCATCAGGACAAGTAACGGCTGTAATTAAAGAATCTACAATAATGAGTGTATCTTTTATACAGATTCCCCCCCCAATTGGGAAAACACTTCCTGCTCCATTAATGGTAGTTACGGATGGGTTTGGATCTGCATTGATTTCAATCTGAGCGCATTCATCTGCCGGACCGATCAATTCATAACAGACCTCCAATAAGCTTGCACTATCAGGTAAAGTCAAGCTAGCTATTTCATTCCAATCAAAACCTATAATACCAACGGATGCTGAAGAAGTATCAATATTGGTACCAATTGCTAAATCCGGAATAGCATCTACATTAATTGTTCCATTAAACTTTAATAAAGTTGGATCCCAATTGATGGTAAACTGAGCAGAGGTAATGCTGTCAAATTCAGCTACTTTAAAATCTATACATTCTGAGGTCATCCGGAATGCTTCTTCATTTTCGATAACTAAAAAGAAACCTTCTGGGTTGAGCACACAGACTTCACCGTCGACCCCAGTCAATCCAATATTATTGCCATTTGAAGTTGAGCTAATCGCCTGTCCCTCCAAAGGGAAATTTTCAATAGTAACCCCTTGACAGTTTCGCTCTTGCGATAGTTCTCCGGGGGGTGTCCCCACTACTTCTAGACAAAGGGAGAAGAGGATTTCTTCTAGCCCTAAATCGAGTGGTGTGCCGTTGTCCCATTCAAAGGTAAAAGTTCCAGAAGTGGCGCCTGCTGTTCCAAAGATTGCATCAGCGGCAATGGCTGGGTTTACATTATCTACTCCTACAAAACTAGCATGGTTAGGCTCCCATGAGAGAGAAAATTGAAGATCAATAAGATCTTGGAAATTAGCCGCCGTAACATCCAAACATACAACATCTCCTGGAGGAGCTTGTGCTTCTGAGATATTGATGGTGACCCCATCTGGCTGAATAACTTCTACCTCACAATTACTAGGAAAAATACCTATATCTCTAAAACTACCTTCCTGTCTTACAAAGGCAGTTCTCGGATCAAAGCGGAAAGGACTATTTCCTCCAAGACCTATGACATCAAAGCATACCTCATATAAAGTAGCTCCATCTGGAATCGATGCATTGAAAAAAGGACTAGGAGAACGCCAATCTAATCCAAGCACCCCATTGACTACGTTATCCGTATTAAAGTCACTAACTGACAAACTTGGGATAGCTACACTGTTTAAACTTTGAATGCGTTTAAACTGCAAAATATTAGGATTCCATTCCATTAAATAGCGAATATCAGAGATGTCTGCTAATTGAGCGGCTGTGACAAGTACACAAATTTCATCATTAATATTGACGGGTGCTCCACAATCAGCAGATACCAACAAACCTTCGGGAGTACAATCTCCCACGCTTATTTCTCCTTCTGTAAGTCTTATGGGTACAGGGCTTAAGATTTCGGAGTCGCCCTCTAGACGCGTATTGATCCCTTCAATTAAGGTAGGTGAGCCCGAAAAGCTAATTGCACTTGAAGTTTCACACTCTCCTATGATGCGGAAATTCAAGGTGAAAATAGTCAGATCATCGCCCAAGTCTACTCCGGGTGATTCCGAATCAATAAAAGACCAGGAAATCGTAAGGTTACCAGGACCTATATTTGCTTGATCTGGCGTACCAAATTGGCTAATATTTAGGTTAACCAAGTTTTCTAGTGGGATGACATTTTCAAACTCAACAACCGAAGTATCCCAGTTCATTGAAAATTGTAAACTGTTCAAACTTCTAAAGCCTCTGGACTTAACATCAACTGAAACCAATTCTCCGGGATTACCGATGGTACTGGTACTGTAAAGCTCTAATGGACTAACACAAGTAGAAATAAAACTAGGCGTAACACATAAGCTAATATTAGATCTACAAACATTCAAACGTTTTACAAAAATTGGCTCCGGATCATTAGTTAATTCACTATCATTGGGTATATCAATGACGGTTGTTTCTCCATAGCTCGCTTTTGCCCGGAAACACAATTTGAAAATCACTTGATTATCAGGTATAGTGACGGCATCATCTGCGACCTCACATTCTTTGTAGACCCAATCAACCTTGAGTAAGCCATTGGCAACTTCGGTTTCATCAAAATCCTCTGTAGCCAAAGCGGTTAGGTTCAGATCTTGAACACCAATAAACTCAACAATTGAAGTATCCCAAGAAATGGGAAACTTGGCTGAAGTGATGTCTGTAAAGTCTAATACGGTTACATCCAGACAAAAAACCTCATCGGTACAAGGTTGTGCATCTGCAATTTTGATAGATGGTCCGTCAATCGGACATGAAAGGAATTGTCCGTTGGTCTCTGTGGAGTACAAAACAGCACAAAGAAAAAAACAAAGAGTGGATATATATTTCATGAAATTCATGAGTTGAATAGTTTATTTCGCGACTTAAATCACAAGCCCTAAGCCTTAGCTAGGCACTTGCATTGATTTTTTAACTGCAAAACAGCATTTTGCTGATCTATCGTGCAAAAGAATAAGTAACATTTAATTCATGTGTATTACCTGCTGTAGGTCCAAATGAACTGAAGGAATAATCAAAACCATATCCCAAACGGATGGTGCCATCTAATCCAACATTGCTACCAAGAATAAGCCCAGTCTCTAAATGTACATTATTAGCGGTTGAGACACCGGCTCCAATCCACAAAGTAGATGGTAATTGATAACGCAAATTAAAATCAATATTAGAAGGAGCATTTGGTGCGTATTTAAACCAAATGGAAGGTTCTAAAAAGCTATCGTTGTCGAAGAACTTGTAGATACCTACGGTACCATAGATGTGTTGTACTCTTCTGGTGGTAAACTCTCCATTATCATTTTGAAAAGTTAAGTCCAATCCAAAAACTTGCGGCACAGATAAGCCTGCATAAAACATGTCATCATAGCGCCCCACATTTTTATAGAAATAAAGCCCTACTCCAACGTCCGGATACATTTGGGACTGATCAATAGACCCAACATTATCCGATCCGTCTCGGAAAACGATATCCGAACCATTGACTCGGTATTGTACATACCCTGCACTTAGCCCCAAGACAAAACCACCATAGCTAGGGTCATCGGTCACGATCCCTCCAATACGACCATAAAAGCCCGTAAGGCCAGTAGGCCCGGTAACATCATTAATAATGTGTGCACCGCCCATTAAAGCGACGCCACTCATACCGTCTGCTACAAAACTAGCCCGTGCCACCTGAGTGGTCGGTGAACCAGCAATACCAACCCATTGGTTTCGATAAGATGCTCCGAAAGTAACATTCTGACCAAAAACCAGGTAATCAGACTCAATTGCTGCTGGATTAATAATTGTTGCATTTTCCCGGTATTGGGTAAATAAAGAAAGCTGCTGAGCGAATAGCCCGTTAGCAGCCAATAGCAGGAAGAGGATTCCACATAAACGTAATCCAACCATTAGATAAGTTTTTGAGATGCCCAAAGTTATAAATTTTTACTACTACTCAATTGTAAAATTAGCATAAGAGAAGGGCTGACTTTTAGCAAGTATAAACAAATGAATCTTTATTTTTATGCCGTCTCCTTAGCCGTTTGCGAAAATATATTATTTTTTATAATTTATATTTTTCTTAACACTTTTCTTTTCTTTCAGCGCACTTCTAAAAGCAAGCTTTTTCTGATAAGCGGGCCAAAGTTAGTAGTTTCGAAGAAAAAACTAATTGATCCCACCGAATATTTAGGAAGCGGAAAATCAGGGAACAGGAAAATCGAACCATAATTTCAACAAAAAAGGATGCTAATTGGAATTTACACGATGTGCTTATCCATTTAGCATCCTTATATGAATGGTTATTTCTTAAAAATATTTTAACAAGTAGTAAAAAATTATGTTAAGGTCGGGTTACAAGCTTGAACGGAGGTAAATTTACTGGCGCATGGCATTTACCGGATCCATTCCTGATGCTCGAATAGCAGGTATCATACCCGCAATCACACCAATAACGATAGATAAAGTGAGTCCTTGCACAATATTACTTACGGAAAGGTAAAGATCAAAATCAATAACCTGGGTCAAAATGGTCAATGCACCCGCAATAACCAGCAGACCAACCATACCTCCAATGGCACAAAGAATAATGGCTTCAATTAAAAATTCAAGCAATATCACCCATCGTTTAGCACCCAATGCTTTTTTGATCCCAATCAACTTTGTACGCTCCTTAACCGAAACAAACATGATGTTGGCTACACTAAAAGCACCTACCAGGATAGCAAATCCACCAATAATCATGGCCATAACGTTCAGTACCCCGAAAAATTGATTCAGGAAATTGGCAATAATCGATAACTGATTAATGGAAAAATTATCTTCTTCTTTGGGTTTAAGTCTACGATGAGAACGTAGTACTCCGGTCACCTCTGCTTTTAAATCTTCTAAATCCACACCCTCTTTGGCTTTAATATTGACAGAGGAATTAGAAAAGAATACATTTCTCTTAAGGTTGGCAATTTTTTTGGCATAATTATAGGAGCAAATCATCACCTCGTCAAAATCCATGACATTAATGATGCTTTCCCCTGATTTGGCTAAGACGCCAATAACCTCCATTTTACGCCCTCCAACTTTGACTTCTTTTCCGATTGGATCAACTGGGCCAAAAAGTTCTTTACAGACTTCATACCCTAAAATAACTTTTGGAGCGCCGTAAGCATACTCTGTTTGGGAAAAGAAACGACCTTGATCAAATTCAAAGTTCAAGATTTCCGCGTATTCAATGGAGGAAGCCATCAAATAAGCTCCTTTGACATTATTGGAGCGCCATTTTAAAGTTCGGCCACCTACGCCAACTTGATAAGCAACATTGTCTAGATTCCGCACCCGATCTTTAATGACCTCATACTCATCATAGGTCATACTTGGGCGCCGGAGGTATTTAAAATAATTTTGCCCTGGATCTTCTGCCCAAGAAAGCTTTTGTACATAGATCACATCGTCTCCCAGCTTATTAATGCTACCTCGAACATTATCTTCTAGGGAATCAACCGCGGCTAATACACCAATAATACAAAAAATGCCAATCGTAATACCCAGTAAAGAAAGGAAAGACCGTAGGCGATTGGCATTTAAAGCCTGCAAAGCCTGAACAATACTTTCATAAATGATCTTAAAAATTGTAATCATGAGCCTACTCGATTATTTTCAGATGATTTTAATTGGCTGAATTTTGTTTGATTGAACTAGCTAGCCACCTATTACGTTAGAATCTTTGTATAATAAGGCCTGAATGTACTAAGTACAAGCGCTTTACTATAATTCATTCGATTAAATACCATTTTTTTTCTGCCAATACTCTACCGATTGTTATATTTGGCCATATTTTGAAAAAACGATCACTATGCGGACAAAACTGTCTCAATTTAATTTTGATTTACCCAACGAATTAATTGCAAAATACCCGGAAGAAAACAGAGATGAATCACGCCTCATGGTTGTTAACCGGAAAAAGGGTACTATAGAACATCGAATTTTTAAAGATATCATTGAATATTTTGATGAAAAGGATGTCTTTATCTTTAACAATACCAAAGTATTTCCAGCCCGTTTATATGGTCGGAAAGAAAAAACAGGTGCTCAAATAGAAGTTTTCTTACTTAGAGAGCTCAATCCTGATTCTAGACTTTGGGATGTATTGGTTGACCCTGCCAGAAAAATTCGGGTAGGAAATAAGCTTTACTTTAGTGATGAGCATGATAATGATATTCTCATTGCCGAGGTAGTTGACAACACCACTTCCAGAGGCCGTACCATCCGCTTCTTATACGATGGTACCGATGATGAATTTCAAGAAGAATTGAATCGCTTGGGGAATACCCCTTTACCTAAATATATTTCTAGGCCTGCTGAGGCTTTAGATAAAGAACGCTACCAAACGATCTATGCCAAGGAATTAGGTGCCGTTGCAGCCCCAACTGCCGGCTTGCACTTCAGTAAAGAACTGATGAAACGCCTTGAAATAAAAGGAATCGACTTTGCAGAGCTAACGCTACACATCGGATTAGGTACCTTTAGAAACATCGAAGTAGAGGATTTGTCCAAGCACAAAATGGACGCAGAATACTTCAAAATTAAACCTGAAGCTGTTGATTTAGTGAATGTAGCCAAACAAGAAAAAAGGCAAATTTGTGCCATTGGTACCACTTCGGTAAGATCTATTGAGTCTGCAGTCTCAGCGGAAGGTTTACTCAAAACTGCTGAAGGATGGACCAATAAATTTATTTATCCGCCCTACAATTTTCATATTCCAAATTGTATGGTCACCAACTTCCACCTACCTAAATCAAGTCTATTGATTATGATTAGTGCTTTTGGAGGGAATGAATTGATCAAGGAAGCTTATCTAGAAGCCGTAAAAGAGAAGTATCGTTTCTTTACTTATGGTGACGCTATGTTGATCCTGTAATCTTTTCTCGGCTTAGTGATTTATTTCTTTGGTCTGATTTGTCATAGTGACTACTTGTATCTTTGGAATTAGAAGCTATTTGAATTTAATATCAAGGGCGCTGAAGTAACCTGAATCAGGTTTTCAGCGCCCTTAGTATCTAAGACTACACGTATTTTTTAAATTTTTATTCTTCGCGGGAAAACGAAGTTTGATATGTTTACGTTATATTAAAAAGTTCATCATATTAAAGGTATTCATGAGCAAGTTCATTATAGTCTGGATAAGTCTCTGGGTAGGTACCACAAGTATCTTATCCGCTGCAGAGATTAATTTTCGGTTTTACTCAGAAGAATGCTCAATCCAATATGACTTGGATATTTTACCGAGACAACGCTTGCGGGTTAATGGCTCTTCCATTGCTCAATTTTACAGCTTTTTAGAAAAAAGCAAGCACCAAATTCTATTACAGGACCTACGGAGTCAAAAGGAGCAGTATAAACTCAATGACTGGCTATATTATCAGCTTATTATTGAAGCATGTGATAAAATATATGCGCAACGGACGGCCAATGAGAAATCACTCTTAGCTTGGTTTTTATTAAATAAATCTGGCTTGGACGCCAGAATTACCTTCCGGGAGCAACAAATTTATTTATGTGCTTATACCAAGGATAAAGTTTTTGAGGTTCCACTCATTAAACAGGATCATAAAACTTTTGTCAATCTATCTGAAATTAGTAAGCCCAGTATTGGTCAGGAAGCCGTGTACTTACTCGATTTTGTGGCCAACCCACAGGGACGTTCTTTTTCTTTTTCACTCAAGGAGATGCCTAGTTTTAAGCAAGAGATCGAACAAAAGTATATCAAATTCCAATTTCAAGATAGCTTATATAACTGGCCCGTCCAAGTCAACCGAACGTACATCAGGCTCATGGAACGCTATCCATTTATCAATGAGATTGAATACATTGAAGCCCCGATGTCCTCTCCCTTACTCAACTCGCTACTCCCCCAGATAAAACAAAGTATTCAGTATATGGATGCTCGAACTTCTGTGCAATTCTTAGTGGCATTCACCCGCAATGCTTTTCGATATATGGAAGACAAATCTTACTTCGGCCATAGCAAACCCATGATTCCAGATGAAGTCTTGCATTATCCCTTTTCAGACTGTGAAGATCGATCTGCTTTATTTTATGCCTTAGTTCAGGAAGTCTTGGCTTTACCCATGGTCTTAGTTGCCTACCCAGACCACCTAACTGTGGCTGTTCATTTACCAGAAAGTGAAGGAGAAACCATCTATTATCAAGGAAAGCGTTATCTATTTTGTGACCCTACAGGGCCAGCCAATTCTATTGAAATTGGTCGAATTCCCAAAGAACTCAAAGGTATTCCTTATGAAATAATCCATCATTCCCAGAAAAATTAACACTTTGGGGATAATTTCTTTAAAAAAAGATGGGCAGCGAAACCACCAATTTTGTAATATTGCGCAAAATGGCCGTTTTAAAGCCATTCGAACATTTTGAGCTTTGGTAAAATTTCTATATATAAAGGACACCCAATAGATTTTTAACCAAAGTTTGATTTAAAATTAAACGCATTACTTTTTTTATAAATATTTGATAAACATATGTACTGGACATTAGAACTGGCATACCACCTAGAAGACGCTCCTTGGCCGGCAACGCGTGATGAATTAATTGACTACGCGATCCGTTCTGGTGCGCCATTAGAAGTCATTGAGAATCTACAACAAATGGAAGACGAAGGAGAAGTCTACGAAAGTATCGAAGATATCTGGCCAGATTATCCTCGGAAAGATGACTTTTTATTTAACGAAGATGAATATTAAGGACAAAACACCATCGATGATGTTCTTAAGCTCCAGAACTTAGGAAATTCGACTGGGTTGATACTGCGAAAAAGCGGGGATATGTTGCGCATAGACTACATGCAATATATCCCTGTTTTATTTTTGAAGCTCCTACTGAATCTGTTTTTTTATCTTTGCCATCCATCAATTTACAGAACATTGCAACCAATTAAAATAAACATTGCCATTGATGGCCATTCTTCTTGTGGCAAAAGTACGCTTGCCAAAGCTTTAGCAAAGGAGTTAAACTATACCTACATTGACTCAGGAGCGATGTACCGTGCCGTTACCTTATATGCTATCCAACAGCAAATTGACGTCAGAGACCATCAAGAAATGGCTGCTGCCCTATCTGATATTCACATTCATTTTGAAACGGGCCCAAGTGGACCACTAACCTTTTTGAATCAGAAAAATGTAGAAAAAGAAATTCGAGGTATGGCCGTTGCTAAAAAAGTAAGCCCCGTTGCCGTTATTCCAGCTGTGCGCAGAGCGATGGTAAAACAGCAGCAATACCTTGGAAGAAACTTTGGAGTAGCTATGGACGGAAGAGATATTGGAACCGTAGTATTCCCAGATGCTGCCGTCAAGATATTTTTGACCGCCACCATGCCAACCAGAGTAGAACGGAGATATCTACAATTACTGCAAAATGGTCAGGATATACCTAGAACGGAAATCCTCAAAAATTTACATACAAGAGATTATATTGATGCGACTCGGTCTGATAGCCCCCTCACCAAAACTCCTGGAGCTATTGTTGTAGATAACACCTACTTATCTGAATCTGATCAACTAGCAATGATACTTGGTTTAGTCCAACACCGTATTCAAAAGTTGTCTTAATATGAAGCAGTCAATCTATTCGTTCCTGATTGTTTTACTCTTGACCCACTTCCTCTTCTCTTGTGATAATTCCGCCCGGAAATTCAAACATTTAGAGCAAGAATTCCGTACACTGGAAAGCCAAATTCTTGATGATTTTTCAAGGGACAGCTTATTAGAAACAGCTTGGAAAAAAGGTCAAATCATAAAACAAGATTTAACCTTACTTACTGAGCAAATAAATACCAAAACCTCTGATCTACCTTTTTATCAATTGGAACAAGATTTAGAAGAATACCTTAGCCATATTGATCAATTACGATCAGATCCTAGCCTTTACAATCTTGGCGGCCATCTGAAAGTGACCTTGACACAAGCCCAACAAACATTGATGCAAAAATTAGCGACTAGTGATTCTTTACTCAGTCTAGCGTCAAATTATTATGCCGCTGCCAAACACAAACTGACTAAGCCACAGGCAGAACGATTAAACCTAGCCATTCGAAAGCAAGCTCTCGGCATTTATTTTTTGAAGGGCCCCTTACAAGATAGTTTAGTTATAGCTGGGCTGGACAAACAAGTTGTATGGCAAGAAAAATCTAAGTCCACAGAGCGTGCTATGAAAGATTTTATTGCTTGGTGCAACAGCCAATTGATTGATTATCACGCCATCGAAAATAGTTTAAGCGATGAATAATGTTCCACCAAAACCCATGCGTCGGCTTTTTAAGTACCTCCAAAACTATCGCGGTGCTTTAGGCCAATCGGTAAGTGCCAGCATCATTAATAAGATTTTTGATTTGATGCCACCTTTCCTAACCGCTTGGTTTATCGATAGTGTTAGTGGCACTCCCCCTACTTGGATTACGGATACTTTAGGTTATTCGCAGCCATTGTCTATTCTTATTTTTCTTTCCGTACTTACGTTTTTGATTTTTGGCTTTGAAAGCTTTTTTGAATGGCTATTTAAAAGGGGGTTTCTACGTTTAGCCCAGCGGGTACAACACGATTTGCGGGTAGCCACCTACGACCAAATGCAGAAACGAGAAATCGCTTTCTTCGAAAATCAACGGACGGGAAATTTAATGACCATCCTTAATGATGACATCAACCAGCTAGAACGCTTTATCAACAATGTTTTTAATGAAATCATTCAGTTGATTATTTTGGCTCTTTTTGCAGGTTGGGCACTGTGTGCTACTTCCTTATCCTTAGGCTTGATTGGGATGATTCCTATTCCAATGATCATTGCAGGTAGTTTTTTCTACCAACGTAAAGTAGCTCCGTTGTATAAAACGATAAGAGAACAAGTTGGCTGGTTGGGTTCTCGTTTAGAAAATAATATTGCGGGGATTTTGGTGATAAAAAGTTTTACAGCTGAGAAATTTGAAAAACAACGCGTAGCGGATGCCTCTCAAGCTTACCGAGATGCTAATTTTAATGCCATTCGTTGGAGTTCCGTTTTTATTCCGATCATCCGAATGTTTATTGCATTGGGCTTCACGGCTACTTTATTTATTGGGGCTTATTGGATTTTATTTGAGCCTGGTCGCTTTTCGCTAGGTAGTTTGGCCTTTTTCGCCATGATGATCCAACGCTTACTCTGGCCAGTTACTCGATTAGGGGTTATTTTTGATGAATATGAGCGGGCCAGAGCCGCTTCTCGACGTATTTTCACACTTTTGGACACCGAGACTCAAATTGTAGATGCAATAGATGCAGATTCCTCTAAAATTGAGGAAGGCATTATAGAATGGAATAATGTTTCATTTGCCTACCAGGAAGAACAACTGATTTTAAAACAACTTTCTCTACAAATAGCGGCCGGACAGACTATTGGTATCGCTGGACCGACCGGAAGTGGTAAAACAACTTTTATCAAATTAATGATGAGACTCTATGATGTCACCGATGGAGCGATCAGTCTGGCGGGAAAAGATATTCGTCAGTTGTCTATCCGAGCCTTGCGCCAACAAATTGCTTTAGTTAGTCAAGATGTTTACCTTTTCCATGGCACGATTGCAGAAAACATTGCTTATGGAATGGAAGATTGTACACTAGAAGCAATACAAACTGCTGCTGCTAAAGCGCAATTACATGCCTTTATTAAGTCGTTGCCATTAGGGTATCAGACAGTTGTAGGTGAACGTGGGATTAAACTCTCTGGTGGGCAACGGCAGCGATTAAGTATTGCCAGAGCCATTCTCAAAGATGCGCCTATTTTAATTCTAGATGAAGCGACCAGTGCGGTGGACACCGAAACCGAAAAGGCCATCCAAAGTAGTCTCGACCAATTGACTCAAGGCAAAACCGCAATTATCATTGCGCATAGACTATCCACCATTAGACATGCTGATCGTATCATCGTTTTACAAAATGGTCAAATTGTAGAGCAAGGCACGCATAATGAATTGAACGCCAAGCAAGGAACTTATGCAGAGCTTTGGAAAACACAGACAGGGGCTTTGGTTTAGGCGTAGGTGCAACGCTAATAGTGCAAGCTACGCTTAAGGGTGCAACCTAAGCTTAACCATACATCCTACACCAAGTAATAAACCAATTATGGCTATACAAATCATCGCACCAGACCGAAATACGGATCAACTGCGTGCTTATCTACAAGCATTACTACCAGGTACCCTGATCTTTAATCCAGGCCATCCAGGCGATCCTAATTTGGTTGAAATGGCTATTTTATGGAAGCAGCCCGCACAGGCAGTAACTCCTTTTATTAATTTAAAAGCCATTCACTCTTTAGGAGCTGGCGTAGATCATCTTATTGAGGACCAAAGTATTCCAAGGGATATACCTATTGCTCGCATTGTAGATGAGCAGTTAACGAAAGGGATGCGCCGTTATGTTTTAATGGCGGTACTCAATTTTCATAAAAACCTATATGGCCACTTAAAGTCTCAACAAACAGGGCAATGGACTGGTCTTAATGCGGCTGAGACGACTCTACGGGTTGGTATTTTAGGCTTTGGTCAATTAGGGAGAGCTATTGCATTAGATTTAAAACACATGGGTTTTGAAGTAGCTGCTTATAGCCGGTCGGATAAAAAGTTGGAAGGGATACGATGTTTCAGTGCTGCTAAAAAAGAGTTAACTGCCTTTTTAGCTTCGATCAATACGGTGGTATGTTTGTTGCCACTGACACCAGAAACAGAAGATTTTATGGATTGGGATTTCTTTCAAAAGTTGCCGGACCAGTCCTTTCTAATTAATGTGGGTCGCGGTAAACATTTGGTAGAAGCCGATTTATTAAGGGCGATCAAAAGTGGTAAAATTAGAGGTGCCTGTTTAGATGTACTTAGGGAAGAGCCCTTGCCTAAAGGCCATCCCTTTTGGGAGGACTCTGCGGTTATTTTAACCCCACACATTGCGAGTGTCACCAACCAAGAGGCGGCGGCTCAACAAATTGCTCAAAATTACAAGAGGATTCAGCGTGGAGAAGCTATGATCCATCAGATTAATCGATCATTAGGCTATTAAATCAAAAAAAGATAAGTAAAGATGAAGCTATAAGTCCTTAACAGAATTACGATCTGTAAGAATATCTTTCAGTTCTTTTAAGAATTGATATTGATGGGGCATCACTTTTTTGAAAGCTTCTTTGATGGTAATAAAGCCACCTTTCTCCATGTGCTTTATTTGGTCTTTCAAAAAAACAGCATCCTCATAAAGCATGGATTTTAGAGAAGGGATGTCATGCCATTCGCCTTCTACTGCCCAAGCTTCTTCTTGGTCACCACCTTCATTTTGGACTGGATCCAATTCAATTAATCGCTCTTCACCAATAATAAATTGGGCCTTTTTTTGAGGGGCATCTTGAGCCGGAATCTGCCACTGGTCATCTTGGTCAAGGTTCTCTAGAAAGATTTCTAGTCCTTTTTCTTTAAACCGGTAAATGATCAGGTTGACTTTCTTTGAAAAATCCATAATTCTATATAAGTGATTGCAATGGAATATCTAAACAAAAAGGCTTTATACGAAACAAAATAAAACCTTTTACGGAAGAAGAACATTAAAATAAGTAAATGGTTCTCTATTTCAAACCAGCAAGCTGTCTTTTCTTAATTGAATTACAATGGCTAATGCCTTAGCGTTACCAACTCATAGATAGTAATGGCCACAATTACCGCTTTCTCTTCAGGGCTGATTCCATCAACCACATATTCAAAAACCCTTTTGCTCAAGCCTTTATCATCCGTGACTTCCAGTGCATTCATACTAGCTACATCGCGGTTTTTAATTTTAAGCATCCATTGTTCTGGGCGGTACTTTTCTAGACTAGCTATTTTCTTTTTCGATTTTGCACCATTTAGGTTATTGGTTTGAAGATCATAATCACCCAACACCTGATCGTCTACAATCATACGTACATGATCACCTTTAGTCATGAAAGTATACCGACGTTTTAAGGTTTTAGCTACCAATACACTGTCTTTTTTCTTAGAAGCATAAGAACGGTAGGCATATTTAAAGATTACTTCTTCAAATATGGAAATAAAAGCCCCTTTAGATATTTTAGATCGAGATTTGGCATTTGATTCCACCTGACTAGTGGACAATGCTTCGAGTTCTTTCACATTGATTGGAATTAACTCTACATCAATCCCATCTACTTCTGCGATTAATTTGGTTAAGTCGGCCTGTAATTTTTTCTGTCCTGGTGCTCTATTTGGTAAAGCTTTCGCAAAAAGGAAAAAACCAGTACCTGCTACTAGAAGAGCAGAAAGCGCAATAACTCCCATAAATTTAAAATTTTACAGCTGCAAATATAAGGGTATTTAGACAAACCTAGGTGCAGAGTGGTGATATTACCTTAGATATTGTTTATTGAACCACAATAGTGCACCCTAGGTCACATAAGTAGACTCCGTTTTACTTCCTTTAGCAATCCGTATTGCCTATTACAGTTTAACTTTGAAATACGCCATTCAGATAATCCCGCAGGTACTCGAAATGAGGCCCGAGGTTACCATTCTGTGCTACCGTCGCTCTGCTTAAAATGTCACTTTCAGCTTTAAAGAACTCTGGCAGAATGTGTTCGATAAACTGTTGGCCAAAAGCAGTTGAAGCATCTCGAGGTAATTCATTGGGTAAATTATCGATGGTCATCATATCAATGGCACCTTTAGTAAAGGCGGCTACCTCTTTGTGTATTTTTGGATCATAAGCGAAAAAAGGATCCGCAATTGTTGAAGCTCTTAAGGTACTTGGAATAGACGAAACGGGAGCTATATCACAGGTTACATCTGCAATTACCCCAATCTTCCAATCTGGCTCAGCCATTTCTTCTTTAGAAAAGAAGGCCGGTGCAGCATTGTCCCAATAGATACCATTAATCATGATATCAGCCCTTTGCGTATAGGGCGCAAAAATGCTCTTATAATTTTGTGGATTTTGAAAAAATTGCTGGATTTCAAAACTAGTATCATCTTCCCGAGCTACATAATCTTTCACACTTAATTGGGTAAATACAGCTTTTGTAAAATCTTTAGCTAAAAAGTCTTTAGGTGATACCTGTTGGATTCCCATGTCCTTAAGCACCAAAGCAGCACCATTAGCAACCCGTCCATTACCCGTCAAAACTACTTTTACGGGGGGCCAATCCATGGTAGTGTAAGCCGCTTTAGCTTCTGCGTAATCCTTGAATTTATGCATGCGCTGCAAATCGAAGGCACCTGTCCGCAGGCCATAAGTCAATAGTCCATTATGGGCACCGACCATCCCCGCAAATTTACCAAAGGCAATCAGACGACGGCCCAGCTCATCGGTCAAAACTTCATAGTCAATCAGGCGGATATTTTTATCGACAACTGCCTTTAGAAGCGGCTGGTTATAGACTTGTGCTTTTATGGTATGAGAGAAAAACAAATAAGTCTTATTCGGAATAAGCTGATCAATGGGTACCTCTTTGACACCCAGTAAAACGTCACATTCACTGATGTCCTCCTGCATAGGAATCTCCAAACCCTGATATTCTTCATCTCCAAAACATCGCTTGGGGGAAGGTTGAACCAGCAACTCTAAATCAAAATCCTTTAATATACTTGCGCACTGAACTGGATTTAATGGTACCCGTGCATCCGGTGGGACTTTACCTTCTCTTATAATTCCAAACTTCATAGATCTTAATTATTTGCTGCGAAGATAAGATTTTTGCTGCGTTGCTTTAGGGTAACTAAGCAATGATTAAAAAATAATCACTCCAGGGCGGAGCGCAAGAATAAATAGAATTATAAATAAATATGTGACTTTTTGAAATGTGTCAGTCTTAAGGATGTTAGCAAGCAAAAAAGTACATATCCAAAATTAGAAACATTCATTATAACCCATGAACATATCCTTTTAAAACGAACATTATTATCCCATGATTTTTTTTACACTTTGAGTCCCGAAACAGTTATTATATCCCATGTACATATCCTTTTAAAATGAACATTATTATCCCATGAGCCAATTTTAGTAATACTCAAACAACCGATTAAACTTTTACAATTTGATTAACAATTAGGACCTTTCGGACAAACTATGATTGAGAAAACCCAAACTCCGTCGTCAGATCATGACTTCGGAGTTTTTTTGTCCAATAAGTTTAGCGCAATAAATCATTCTTCATTTGTTTGAGGGAACTTTTTTATTCTAAAAATAGTTATACATTTGCACGATCAACAGACTTTCTTCTAAAACAGTTTTATGAGAAAGTCTAGTAACAAAACTGGGGACGTAATGGTATCGACAGGATTGTGAACTGGTTAGTAAGCATGTCGGCGCACGGTTATTTGCTCCGTTAAAAAATAATAATCGAACTCTATTCGGCAATAGACAATTTGCCATGGCAGCATAAGACTAGGTCTTATCGCTCCATTGTAAGAGATGCAAGCCCCGCCGCGAGGCCGGGCATGGTTTTCGCCTAACAGGGCCACGCATCCTTACATCAACAACATATTAGGCTAGCAAGAGGAAGTGTCGTGGTCCTCAAGCGAAATTCAGCGGATAAGGGTTTTACAGGAGGGTTTCCAATCCAAGTAAAATCTCGAAAATCGAACTGGAAAATAAGCATGTAGAAGGCTCTCTGGTGCTTTCTCTGGACGCGAGTTCGACTCTCGCCGTCTCCACCAAAAAAACTTAGCAAAGATCAAACTCTTGGTCTTTGCTTTTTTTGTGCCCCGAACTTAACTCGTAGCTTTCCCCTAACAATTAGATTACATTTTTTGTTTTAAATTTGTCATTTTTATTGAATATTAAAACTTTTTATTTTAAATTTACAACTCGAAAGAATCACCATTATCTAATTTATCTGTAAAGAAAGGGTCAATACTTTCCTACAAAAAACCTACTAAACTTATGACAACACAAGAAATCGCCAATCGCTTAGTTGATTTATGCCGTACTGGCCAACACGATCAAGCTTACAAAGAGTTATTTTCAAAAGATGCTGTTTCTGTAGAGCCTGCTAAATGGAATATTCCCGATACAACTGGCATTGACGCCCTACTCGCTAAAAGCAAGCAATGGCAAGATGATGTCGAAGAAATCCATGATGGTTTTACTTCTGACCCAATTGTGGCAGGAAATTTCTTTACGGTATCCATGAAAATGGACCTTACCACGAAGTCCCGTGGCCGCTCTAAAATGGAAGAAATTTGTGTTTATGAAGTGGAAGGAGATAAGATTGTGAAAGAACAGTTTTTCCATTAAAAATTTGTTTTAAATTAGTTATTCCTCATCCGACTGTTGTAGCAAGGTTTTTCCTAACTGCAGCAGTTTTTTTTTATTTAGAGCATCTTACCAGTCCTCAATCTTTACCAAAAAAATATCACCCTAAAAGGTGATTTTTAACCACCTCATGTATTTTTTTATTCCCTTAAATTAGGGAAAACAAAAATATGAAACGCAGGGATTTTCTATTAAAAAGTAGTCTTGCTGCTGCCGGCATGACTTTCAGTCAAATGCATGCCCTAGGCGCCCAATTAGATAAAAATGATACCATCCAACTGGGGATTATAGGTACCGGAGCACGCGGTACGGGTATCATCAAAACGCTGAATTCTATTCCTCAATTTAAAACCGTAGCTTGTAGTGATCTGCTACCCTTTAGGTTAGAAAAAGCGGTTGCAATAGCTGGGAAAGGCTGTAAAGCCTACAAAAACTACCAAAACCTTTTAGAAGACCCCGACGTAGATGCGGTAGTAATTGCAACGCCCTTATCTATGCATTACCAGATGGCCGTAGACGCATTAGATAGTGGTAAACATGTTTATTGTGAAAAGTCTATGACTTACGAGATGCATCACGCTCGGGCCCTCGTCGATAAAGTGGAAGCCAGTAATCTGGCCTTCATGGTAGGACACCAATACCGCTATCATCCTTTATATTTTGAAGTGGCAAACTTGATTCGAAATAATTATCTGGGGAAAATTTCCAATGTCTATATTCAGTGGAATCGAAATGGAGATTGGCGGCGCCCAGTACCAGATCCTCGCTACGAACGAATGATCAACTGGCGGATGTACAAGGAGTACTCTGGTGGACTCACTGCTGAACTCCATTCTCATCAAATTGATTTTGTAAACTGGGTTTTCGATACCCACCCTACTCAAGCCATGGGGATGGGCGGCATTGATTATTGGAAAGATGGTCGGGAAACCTTTGATAATGTCAATACACTTTTGAAGTATCCCAATGGCATGAAAGTAAATTGTATTTCACTGACGGCCAATGCACATGAAGGATATCAGTTCAAATTTAAAGGCAGCAAAGGTTCCATTGAATTAAAGGTTGATGAAGGTTGGCGATTCTTCGAATCCCTTAATAAAAAAGAACTCGGCGAAGTTGATGGCGTCTCTGGAGCTACTTTAAAAAAGTATATTTCTGGCAAAGGCTATCCAATAAAATTCCATAAAGAAAACCAAGATTGGGAAGGAACTCAATATGCGTTCATGGATTTTTATAAGGCCATTACTTCCCAGGAGGAACCCATTTCTAATGTAAAAACGGGAGCCCTTGCCTCTATTAGTGTCCGTATGGCTATCGATGCTCTAAGAACTGGAGAAACTCAAACTTGGAAACAAGACTGATTCGTACGAATTTTAAAAGTAAGTGCTCTTAGTCATACTCAATCTCTTTAGGATACGTAAACCATTCTTTTATTACCTTGTTTCCAGATCAACTTACTGTTTTTTTTGAGGTGATTCATTCGCCGTTACAGTTTAATTATTATCAAAAGAAGAAAAAATATTGAAAACAGGAATAATTGGAGCTGGAATTGCAGGCTTAGCAGCAGCCGTAAGAATGGCCAAACGCGGACATGAAGTTCATGTATTTGAGGCCAATCCCTATCCTGGTGGAAAACTTTCTGCTTTTGAGTTGGAAGGCTACCGCTTTGATGCAGGCCCCTCACTTTTCACGATGCCTCATTACGTTGATGAATTATTTGAGCTATTCGATAAGTCCCCACAAGACCATTTTCAATATGAAAAATTACCGACGGTCTGTAATTATTTCTGGGAGGATGGTACGCGTATATCTGCCTTTGCTGATCCAAATGCCTTTGCACAAGAAACCGAAGATAAGCTAGGCGTACCTAGTCAAAAAGTATTGCAGCTCCTTCAAGATAGTGCCCGTAAATATGAAGTAACTGGTCGCATTTTCTTAGAAAAATCTTTGCACAAGGTAAAAACCTGGACCAATTGGCCAGTAGCCAAAGCGATGCTGAAGATCCCAACTTTAGACCTATTTACCAATATGAATAAGGTACACCAACGCATGGTCGGACAT
>CAXIDD010000005.1:0-21112 GCA_964021975.1 uncultured Saprospirales bacterium
AGGCCGGCAGCATCACTGTAGTTTGTGCTTGCACACCGACTAAAAACAACATAAACAAAAGGGCTTGTGCCCATTTAACATAGTTGTGTTTCATAAATTTTCTTAAGATTTAATGTGGTTAAATAGATAAATAAGTGCATTAGTATTTAGCCCAAGCAGACTACAACAAGTCGCTTAGAAAAAAATAAAAACCTAAATGGATATGTTATTTGTAAAGGGAATTTCTAATTGCGGAACTATAATACAACTACAATAGAATACATCTTAATATTGTTGTATTAAACAAATCAATATTCCTAGCTATCTGATTCAATTGTCCGCAGCATTACTTAAGCGGAAAATCCTGAAGAAAATAAGTATGATTAATGGCAATCTAGCGGACATCATTGATCCTCAAAGGCTAGTTATTGACAATCTCCCAATTCTCCAGTATTTTACTTATTCATCATCTGACTACTTTAAAAATGATAGGAAAAGCCATTAATCGCTGTCTTTGGCTTTGTTTGATAGGTACTATCTTAATTTATACATCTAAACAGAGTTAGGCAAAGCCAATAGAACCTCCATCTAGAATAAAAGGAAGTACTCTTTGAATGAGTATAACCTAGAAGGCAATCTCAACTCTGTACTCTTAATCCAATAGCATTTAACTTTATCTTTTGATTGGTATGTCAAATAGGCTACCAAAAGTAGGCTTTTAAGATACGGTCGACAACAAAAGGCATTTTTGGAAACGTTTTGAGAAACGTACCAAATCCCCAAAGGACATGCCCATTTTATCTTTTCAAAAAGCACTAGCATTTATTTTCTGTTTGTGTGCCTATTTGGCCAGCGGTCAAGTTGCGCACAAAGTAAAGCCTATTAAATGTCAGGTTAATCCAGAGGATTTTGCTTGTTATGTTGCGCCACCATTGGCATTTATAAATCAGGAGATGGATATTCGGAGTGATTTCATCTTTTCTTTTGATGCAGAAGTTCCGACTGCAGCAAGAGAAGCGATGGAATATGCAGCCTCCATCTGGGCCTCTAGGTTAACCTCTTTGGTGCCCATAGAAATAGCCGTTAGTTGGCAAACTTTTGAAGAAGAATCCGTTTTGGCTTCTGCAGGGCCTACTAGTATTTACCGAGATTTTTTGGGTGCAGCTAAGCGCAATACTTGGTATCCAGTTGCTTTGGCAGAAGCCATTGCAGGCACTAATTTTAATGACAATGAAGCGGACATTCAAATTACCGCTAACAGCGAACAAAATTGGTATTATGGCTTAGATGGTCGAGTACCACGTGGCCAGATTGATATGGTTTCGGTGATTTTACACGAGCTTGGACATGGTTTGGGTTTCTTATCTTCTGCTAATGTCAATGATGATGATCTAGGTGAATTAGGTTTCGGTACGCAGTTCATTATTTTTGATACTTTTATTGAAACCAATACTGGTAATCGGATAACGGATCGAAGTCAATTTTCCAACCCTTCAACAACTTTAAGATCTGCCTACACTAGCAATGCACTATTTTTTAGCGACGATTTTGTAGCCAGTTTTAATAGTTCTAACGATCCTAAATTACATGCACCTCGAATCTTTGATCAAGGGAGTAGCATTAGTCATTTGGATGAAATAGCCTTTAACTCTGGTTCTGAAAGCGCACTGATGTCTCCTCGCTTATCTTTTCAAGAAGCAATTCATGATCCTGGCCCAGTAGGTTTAGCCATTATGGAAGCCATTGGCTGGGAAGTATTTTCTGGTACCGTTACTAATACCCAAGAGCTAGTTACTGAGACACTCGAAGTATTTCCTAACCCTGCTAGCACAACGCTCCAAATTAAATGGCCAACGGATCTAGCGACTCAAGTCAACTACCAATTAATTAATCCTCTGGGACAAACCTTACAAAGTGGGACGGTCTTTCGACAGGAAGCACTAGATGTCTCACAGCTGACGGCGGGTACTTATTTTCTGCAATTACGCTCAGGAGAACGTACTTTTATAAGTCAAGTAGTAGTTGTAGATTGATAGGCATCTAATACTACTTTGTCACTTTGATCAAAAGTGACAAAGCAGTATTAGATAGCTATCATAAAAAATAAAAGCCTTATGCTCCATACATTTCTGTTATCCTTTTTATTCTTAGCCTATTTGGGGAATCCGAATATTGAACCCAATCCACCAAAATTTGACAGCCCAATTTTAGTGGAGCTTTTCACTTCCCAAGGTTGCTCTAGTTGTCCACCTGCAGATCAAGTAGTAGCTGATTTAGTAAAAAATCCTGATTTAAATATAATAGCCCTTTCTTTTCATGTCGATTATTGGAATCGTTTGGGCTGGAAAGATCCCTACAGTCAGGCAGCTTTCAGCCAAAGACAATATCAATATGCTGAAAAGCTAAGTAACAATCGACGTGTCTATACTCCACAAATTGTCATTAATGGACAGAGTGGCCATGTAGGCTCTCGCCGACAAGAGGTACGGTCCAGTATTCAAAAAGCCGCTACAACCAAAAAAACTTTCGATTTTGATATAAATAGCTCATCAGGAGATTCACAAAATGCTACCTTAAATATCAATGCAGCTGATGTTTCGAATGACTATGATTTAGTCATTTGTCTAGTTGATGCTCAAGTGAATAATGAAGTACCTCGTGGAGAAAACCGCGGTCGTGATTTGGCACATGTTCAAGTCGTGCGAAGTTTACAAAAATTAGCTACTCCTACCTCCAAAACCATCAACTTAGACCTATCCGTTTTAGATCATCCTGCAAAAGGGAAAGTCGTAGCCTTTCTACAGCATAAAAAAACATGGGAAGTTGCGGGAGCAAAAGAAATTCCGTTTCAACAGTAGCTGAAGTGTGAAACTTCAGTTATCTTGTTTGAAACTTCAACTATCCTCTTTGAAATTTCAGCAAGTTATTTAAAAGGAAGCTCTAAAACTCAAAATCAAATTTCGGCCAGCGCCTGCGATACCAGAACTGTCAGGTCGATAACGTTGATTGGTAATATTCTCTAACCCAACTTGCACCGCAAACTGTTGATTGATTTGGTATTGCGCTTTTAAGTTAAGCGTATACCAGGCCGGAGCGTAAGGTCTCCCTTGCTCATCTATGGCATAGATATGATCTTTGTTACGCTCTGAAACAGGTAATCGATCAAAAGGAATCGCACCATTAAAAAAGGTATTTACTTGTAGCTCTAAACCATTCTTCTGATAGGTCAATCGCCAGTCACCAAACATGGGAGCGATGTGTCTGGAGGCACTTCGTTGTCTATCTTCCGTTTCTTCTTCGCCTCTTTGAAAATTAAAGTGCATAATGGTCTTAAGTGCTGCACTAATACTATATTCGGCGCTAAATTGAAATCCATACACATAGGCATTTGTAGCATTTTGAATGGCCTGTACTTGGCTTAAAAAACCATTGTACTCGATGCTATCTCTACCGTTTATTTGAAAATCACGTCGGACCATCGCATTTTTTAAATAGGTATAATAAATGGACGTATTTAAGCGCAATTTTGACTGTATCATTTGTGTGACCCCTAACTCTGCATTATAGGCAGTTTCGGCATCTAAATCTGGATTTGGCACCACGACAGCACCAGGTTCCGAGTCAAAGACCTTACCAATATCATCCACATTAGGTGCTCGAAATCCGTTAGAGAAATTTAGATTAATTGAAGTTTGATCGCTGGCTTGGAAAACGGCCCCTAAGTTTGCATTAAAAGCACCTTGATCTAAGGAAGCTTGAAGGGTAGGTAATGGAAAAAAGTCCGCATTGCTCCGGAAATCAGAACGCAAACCAAACTGGGTATAACGTAAGCCTCCTTGTAACAGCCACTGCTCATTCAATCGCTGCTGATAGGTCCCATATAAAGCATAGCTAAACCAATCTGATTGTGGATACCTTGATGCCGAAGGGCCCATTTGCTCATCGTCAATATTGAATTGTTGAGCCTGTGATTGCACTTGATTAAAGATGCCCTCAAAGCCATAAAACAGTTGTTTGCCCTCGCCTATTTGCCAATTAAAATCAAAATTAAGTGAAAAAGCATCTACACGTTCTTCTTGGGTATATCGAATTGGATCATTAAAGTCTCTTACAATCCTGCTTTCTTCAAAAAGTTGATGTGCCAGGCGAATACTCATCTCATCAAAAAAACGACTTTGCTTTTTATGCGAAAGTTGCAAATTATTCATTTGCCACTTTTGAGGACCATAAAACCATTCCGCACTCCGTGGCTGTCCATTACGCGTTCGGGTCAAACGATCATACCGTGGTATATTTGTTGTATTAGAATAATGGAATCCATACTCCAATTCCCAATAATTATTGAGTTGAAGGCGCATTTTTTGCATCAGATTAATCTGATCATAAGCCGTGGATACTTGAATACGTGGATCAGCAATGGGCACAATTACATCTTCTCCATTGGCCCTTACGACGTGGCTATGGCGCAAATATTCAGCAGGACCAATCTGCCCCATTTTTAAATCATTGAAAAAACTCCCAGAAACACTAGTCAAGAAACTCAGTTTATTGCCCCCGATCTGAAAATCTAGGTGCCCAGTGAATTCTTCATTAGCAGAAGAAAAACGCAATAAATTATTGCCTTTAACCAATAAGTCATTTCCACCGGAAAATTCAGGTTTTAAAGTCTCAAAAGCCATCACTGCACCGATGGCATCACTCCCATAAACGATAGAACCGGGGCCGAAAAAAACTTCCGTGCCTGCTACGGATAAAGGATCAATTGAAATAACATTATGCAGGTTTCCACTTCGAAAAATAGCCGTATTCATACGTACACCATCAACCGTATAGAGCAATCGATTCGCCGAAAACCCACGAACCATTGGGCTACCACCACCCAGCTGACTTTTTTGAATAAAAACCTCCCCACCGATATTCAATAAATCTGCAGCTGTTTGTGGGTTTTGGATGGCTACCTCTTGAGGTGTGATACTACTAATTCGGCCTGGAATATCTTGTCGTCTTTGACTCCAGCGTGTGGCAGAAATCACCACTGCGCTCATGTCCAGTGGAGCTGCTTGGAGATAGATAATAGATTTACCAGATTTACGAATTTCATCAAGTGATAAAAGTAAGGATTGATAACCGACGGACCGTACTTCAATGGTGTCGTAGGCTGCTAATTGGTCAATTTCAACTTTACCTTTTTCATCAGTAGAAAGGATGACAGCATAGTCTTTAGATCCTAGGGTTGCATAGGCGACCCCTTGCTTGGTCTGTCCATCTAATATTTGAATGGTTTGAGCCTGACTTAAGGTCAACAAAAAGAAAAAACCTACACTTAATCCTAATCGCAATCTTTTCACACCGCTCAGTTTTATACCAAATATAACTAAGTCTCTCCGAACCAACCTTTAGCCCAAAGCAAATATCGACAGACAATACTTATTTCATCCTTTTCGACTTGAAATTGAACGCTGATGGGAAATGAATAGGTACCTTTATGCTTCTTTAGTAAATTGAAACAGAATTTTCAGAATTAAAAAACATATACATTCTTGGCCTTGTCTCTAAAAAGTAGTAATTGGTCGAATTACTTAGAATTGATGGTGTCTATGCAAACAATTGTCAGTCCCAAGATTTTAATTTTACAATAAATCTGTGCAAAAAGGCTTTTACATAAAAAACCTTTTATCCAGAAAAAACATTGGATAGAGACGATTCCAAAGGAATATCATCTCACTCCATTCACAAATAATATGCGCTTTAGTAATGGGTAAAGCATAAATATCCGATTTGGATGAATTTATTTTTTGACCATTACTAATTAAAAAAAAATTGTATGAAAAGAATATTCTTAAGTTTGGTAGTCTTACTAGTGACTACTGCGGTAATGGCCAATGATGCTTATGTCTATACGGTTGACCTGACAAAAGTCTCCAATGACCAGATCCTAGTTGAATTAGAGACGCCGAAAATTAGTGCGAAAGAGATCAAGTTTTTCCTGCCAAAAATCATTCCAGGTACTTACGCTATCGCTGATTATGGGCGAATGGTGTCTAATCTAGAAGCTTTTGATAAAAAAGGAAAGTCACTAGCCGTCGAGCGTCAGGATGATAATACCTGGATCATCAAAAAGGCAAAAAAATTAAGGTCCCTTAAATATTTGGTAGAAGATACTTATGATACCGAAAAAGAAGGTCCAGAAATTTTTCAGCCTGCCGGTACTAACATTGAAGCAGGTAAAAATTTCATCTTTAATGGTTGTGGTTTCTTTGGTTATTTCGAAGGCATGAAAAAACAGCCCTTTGAGTTGAATTTCGTTCGGGAGAAGGGCTTTTATGGCGCTACTGGCCTCAGCCAAAAAGCGGCCATCCCTGCGGGTGATTTAGTGGTCGATCAATTCGAGATAGAAGACTACGACCGTTTAGTTGATTCCCCTCTGATGTATAGTGCTACGGATACAGCTACTGTTAAAGTGGCCAATACAGAGGTATTGATTGCTAATTACTCTCCAAATAAATTAGTTACCGCTAAAGAGATTGCGGCCAGTATCGCTGAAGTACTCGCTGCACAAAGCAAATTCCTGGGAGGGAAATTACCCGTTGATAAATATGCTTTCATTTTTTACTTCACGGATGAGCCCGTGATGTCTTTTGGAGCATTAGAGCATTCTTACAGCTCTTTCTACTTCATGCCCGAACAAACGATTGATGTGATGGAGCAGCAATTACGTGACTTTGCCGCTCACGAGTTCTTCCACATCGTGACTCCTTTGACCATCCACTCTGAGGAAATTGGAAGCTTTGATTTCAACGACCCAAAGATGTCTCGTCACTTGTGGATGTACGAAGGTATGACGGAGTATTTTGCCGGAAGTGTACAAGTGAAATATGGCCTCGTATCACCGGAGCAATACTTAGGTATGTTACAAGAAAAACTATTGATTGCTACACAGTTTAAAGACGAATTGCCTTTTACAGAGTTAAGCTTGGGGGCCTTAGAGGAGCACGCAGATCAGTATTACAATGTTTATCAAAAAGGTGCATTAATTGGAGCAGCTTTGGATATTCAATTACGAGAGTTATCCGATGGTGCTTACGGTGTACAAAACATGATGGCAGAGCTTTCTAAAAAATATGGTATTAACGCTTCTTTTAAAGACGAAGCCCTATTTGATGAAATTGTAGAAATGACGTACCCTGCGATTGATTCTTTCTTGCAAACCTACGTTGCGGGTAGTACACCTCTTCCTTATGAAGCCATTTTTGATAAAGTGGGCGTTGACTTAGTCACCGATGGTACCATGGAGCAATACTCTTTAGTTATCGCTCAAAACACCATTACTGTTAAGCCATACAATGGCAAGGCGCTTGGCCTAGAAACGGGAGATGTACTCATCAAAATGAATGGAAAATAAATTCCGGCACTGGGTCCAGATATCAACAATTTTATGAATGAGCAATATATGGTCCTAGCAGAATTAGAAAACATCTCGTTCACCGTTGCTAGAGAAATAGATGGCGAAAATAAACTGATCGAATTGATCACACCCAACCGAAAAGTAGCGGTCCCAGTACCCCTTATGTTGGAATTTAATACCGAAGCGACGCCTGAGCAATTAAGATTGCGTAAATTTTGGCTGGAGCCAGCTGAATAGGTTGTTATTGAAGTTTAGAATCCATCACTCCTCTAAGACAGTAGTGATGGATTCTAAGCTTAGCATACTTTGTACTTCGTTGAAATAAATAAAGAGAGCCGAAGGCGCGATAATGGTGTCCCTTTGAAGGGACCGACCTACTGACAGCACGCAGTGCTCGTCAGTAGTCGAGGGATGGAAAGCACGATGATTACTCAGAAGTTGGTGTTTTCCATCCCCAGTCCTCTGGACTCGCCCCTTCGTAGGGGCACAATAACGTCTCGCGCTTTTAGTTCTCGGCTTTCAGTAATAGAACCAGCCCACCCAAGTGAATGTTAAAATACTAAAAGAGAGTCCAATGGGAACAGAATCAATTGATATCCAACAAGCACTGCAACAATATTTTCCTAATTTAGTAGAACCTGCCCTACAAGCTGAAGTTGTAGAACATGGTCAGATACGCCATTTTTCAGCAGGCGAAATCATCATGGATTATGATAGCTATATCCGCTCCGTACCACTCGTCATTAGTGGTAGCGTAAAAGTGATTCGAGAAGGTGAAGATGGGAATGAATTATTTCTTTATTACCTCCAAGCAAGCGAAGCCTGTTCTATGTCTTTTTCCTGCTGCATGATGCATAAAAAAAGTGTTATCAAAGCCATAGCTGAAGAAGACACAACGCTGATCGCCGTACCGACTCAAAAAGTAGAAAACTGGTTGAGTAAATACACTTCCTGGAAAAATTTTGTCATGCGTTCTTATGACGAGCGAATGTTTCAATTGGTAAAAGTCATTGATAGCATTGCTTTTTCTAATATGGACGAGCGCTTACTCCAATACCTTGAAAAACGCGCCCTTGCAATTAAGTCCTATACGATCCAAGTGACGCATCAAGAAATTGCTTACGATTTAAATGCCTCTCGGGAAGCGGTTTCTCGTTTATTAAAACGCTTAGAAAAAATTGGCAAAGTGCAGTTGGGGCGTAATGTGATTTATTTGAAAAATGAATCTTAGAAGCTATTTGAATCTAAGGAAAGACGAAAAAATAGGTGCGTATTTTTGTCACCCTTCCGATCAAATAGCTTCTCAGTGGCCTTATTTTTAAACCACTGAGTTTTATCGAGTATCCTGGCGTTTTATTTCCACTAATCATCTTTTCTTTCATAATTCAAGACTGGCGCTAACCATCGCTCTGCTTCTTCCATAGACATGTTTTTGCGTTGGGCGTAATCGGCTACTTGTGCCTGATCAATCTGTCCCAAACCAAAGTATTTAGCGCCTGGATTCCCAAAATACCATCCACTAACGGAGGCAGCGGGATACATCGCGAAGTTTTCGGTTAATTTGAGGCCAATTTTATTTTCTACATCCAGTAATTGCCACAAGGTACCTTTCTCGGAATGTTCGGGGCAAGCCGGATAGCCAGGTGCAGGACGAATACCTTGGTATTTTTCTGCAATTAAATCATTATTCTCTAATACCTCATCTGAAGCATATCCCCAGAATTCTTTGCGCACTCTTTCATGCATCCGCTCTGCGAAAGCCTCTGCCAAACGATCGGCCAGTGCCTTGAGCATGATGGCTTTATAATCATCTAGGTCTGCTTCAAACCTTGCGACGTGCTCCTCAATGCCAATTCCTGCGGTCACGGCGAATGCGCCGATGTAATCTTCTTGTCCTTTCGGGGCGATCAAATCTGCTAAGCTCCAATTGGGACGCCCAGGTGCTTTCTTACGTTGCTGGCGCAGGTGATGTAAAGTAGCAAAAGGCACCTCACGTTGTTCATCTTCATAAACTTCCGTAGAATCTCCAGCGATGGCATTAGCTGGAAAAAGACCAATGACAGCTTTGGCCTGCAACCACTTTTCGTCAATAATTTGTCGCAACATAGAACGGGCATCATTGTAGAGCTTTTGTGCTTCTACCCCCACTACTTCGTCCTCTAAAATGGCCGGAAATTTACCCGCCATCTGCCAACTTGAAAAGAAAGGTGTCCAATCAATATAATTAGCCAATTCTTCTAAATCATAGTTTTCAAAAACTTGTACACCTAGTTCTTTAGGTGTAGTAGCAGCATAAGCACTCCAATCTATTTTAACTGGATTATTACGCGCCTTTTCCAGAGAAACGTATTTTTTAGCTGAAGTCCGGTTTCCTCTCGCAATGCGCACTCTTTCTAATTCTTTTTTATTGTCTAATATAAAATTCGAGCGGGTATTTTCTTCGCTTGAAAGCAAATTGGATGCAACTCCTACTGCTCTTGAAGCATCCAGCACATGTACTACTGGCCCATTATATTGTGGCTCTACCTTGACAGCAGTATGTGTTTTAGAGGTCGTAGCTCCACCAATCAATAAAGGAATTTTAAATCCTTGTCGCTCCATTTCACGAGCTACCGTGACCATTTCATCCAAAGAAGGCGTAATCAAGCCACTCAATCCAATAATATCTACGTTTTCTTCTTTAGCTGTTTTTAATATTTTAGCATAAGGTACCATTACACCGAGGTCAATAATCTCAAAGTTATTACACCCCAAAACTACCCCAACAATATTTTTACCAATATCATGCACATCTCCTTTCACAGTGGCCATCAAAATTCTACCTTTTGAGCCACCACCACCGGCTGCTTTTTCCTCTTCAATATAAGGCGTCAGGTAAGCGACTGCCTTTTTCATAACACGGGCACTTTTGACTACTTGTGGCAAAAACATTTTCCCAGCTCCAAATAGATCGCCGACGATGTTCATCCCATCCATTAACGGGCCTTCAATAACTTGTAGAGGCCGATCAAATTGCTGGCGGGCTTCTTCCGCATCCGCTTCAATGTATTCGGTAACGCCCCTAACCAATGCATGCGCGATGCGTTCTCCCAATGGCTTTTCGCGCCAACTTAGGTCTTTGACCAAGACTTTTCCTCCTTGGTTTCTAAACTGCTCGGCATATTCTGTCAAACGATCTGTTGCATCCGAACGACGGTTGAACAGCACATCTTCTACCCGTTCTAATAAATCAGTTGGAATATCTTTATAAACTTCAATCATTCCGGCATTTACAATCCCCATATCCATTCCAGCTTGAATGGCATGGTAAAGGAAGGCAGAGTGCATGGCTTCTCTCACCACATTATTCCCTCTAAAAGAGAAGGAAATATTACTGACACCGCCGCTCACTTTTGCTCCTGGGCAACGCGCTTTGATTTGACGAGTGGCATCGATAAAGAATTTTGCATAATCGTTGTGTTCTTCAATACCAGTAGCTACTGCAAAAATATTTGGATCAAAGATGATATCTTCTGGTTTGAATTTTGCTTGCTGGGTTAAAAGGTCATATGCCCGCGCACAAATCTCTACCTTACGTTCGGTGGTATCAGCTTGTCCTTGCTCATCAAAAGCCATGACGATCACCGCTGCTCCATAACGGCGGCAGATTTTAGCTTGTTCTAAAAAGGCAGCTTCCCCTTCCTTCATAGAAATGGAGTTAACGATACATTTTCCTTGTACCGTTTTTAGTCCTGCTTCGATCACCGAAAACTTCGAAGAGTCGATCATGATCGGTAGCTTGGCAATCTCTGGTTCTGCCATCACTAGATTAAGGAAGGTCACCATGGCTTCTTCTGAATCCAACAAACCTTCATCCATATTGATATCGATGATTTGGGCACCGCCCTCTACTTGATGTTGGGCGACAGAAAGCGCCTCTGCATAGTCTCCCGAACGAATTAGGCGGGCGAATTTCCGAGAACCGGTTACATTGGTGCGCTCTCCTATATTGACAAAGTTCGTTTCTGGTCGAATTTCTAAAGGTTCTAGGCCACTTAATCGAGTATAGGCCGGAATTTCTGGTATCTCTCTAGGGGGAATACCAACTACGGCCTCTGCCATTAACTGAATATGGTCTGGTGTTGTACCACAACATCCACCAATCATATTTACAAACCCGCTTTTTGCAAAGTCGCGGATATATTCGCGCATTTCTTCTGGTGACTGATCGTATTCACCAAATTCGTTCGGTAGCCCAGCATTGGGGTAAGCACTAATAAAACAGTCGGCATTTTTTGAAAGGGCTTCCAAATAAGGTCTCATTTCCTCTGCTCCTAAGGCACAGTTCAATCCAATACTCAGTAATGGCATATGTGACATAGAAATCAAAAAAGCTTCTGCGGTTTGCCCTGAAAGCGTCCGTCCACTGGCATCTGTAATCGTGCCAGATATCATAATTGGTAGCTCTACTTCGCGCTCTTCGAATAGTTGATCGATCGCGTATAAAGCGGCTTTAGCATTTAGAGTATCAAAAACGGTTTCTACAAGAAAAATATCGACGCCACCATCCAACATACCACGGGCTTGTTCGTAGTAAGAATCTTTTAATTCATCAAAGGATACATTTCGAGCGCCCGGATCATTTACATCCGGAGAGATAGAGGCCGAACGGGTAGTTGGCCCAAAAGCACCGGCTACATATCTTGGTTTTTCAGGAGTAATTTGCGTGTACTCCGCTACCACTTTGGCAGCAATTTTGGCGGAAGCCAGACTGATATTATATGCCTGGTCCTCCAAATCATAATCTGCTTGTGAAATGCTATTGGCAGCAAACGTATTGGTCTCTATTATATCTGCTCCTGCATCTAAATATGCTTTATGAATAGCCTCAATAATCTGCGGTTGGGTAATCGATAGCAGGTCATTATTCCCTTGGATATCTTTATGAAAATCCTGGAATTGAGTGCCTCTATAATCCGCTTCTTCTAATTGATATTGCTGGATCATTGTACCCATTGCACCATCAAGAACTAAAATGCGGTCTTGCAGAATGGATTTGATATGTTGTTTCATAAAACTTTTTACTAAAAACTATAAAAGTAGGTCTAACTGAGTCCTTTAAACAAGGGCTCAATTAACTAAGTTGCAAAATTACAAATTTGAGTGGAGAAGTGCTAAGGTGGGAAGAGATAAGAAGATCGATTTTAGAGCCTCTATTGGTAGAGGCTCTAAAAAAGTAGTTTAGCTATTGCTAAAATCAATTTCCAATGTCATTGGAACGGTACTTAATGCCTTTGAAATAGGACATCCATCCTTGGCACCATTAGCTAGTGCCGTGAATTTTTCTTCAGATATTTCTGGTACGATTGCTTTCATTTTCAAAACGATGCTCGTCAAACTGAAGTCTTGGCTTCCTTCGTCTTGTTCAATAGTAACCACCGCTTGAGTTTCTAGACGCTCCGCAGTATATCCAGCACCTGCTAAACCAAAGCTTAGGGCCATGTTTAAACAACCGGCATGGGCAGCAGCAATTAACTCTTCTGGGTTCGTTCCATTTTTACCATCTTCATTTTTAAATCGAGCGGTAAAATTGTAGGGGGTGTTGTCAAAAACTTTACTTGGTGTACTTAAAGATCCTTTGCCTGTAAGCCCATCTCCTTGCCATACGGCGGTAGCTTTTCTTTTCATCTAATTAAAATTTTACAATGGTTATTAATTGCAAAATTCTAACGCAAAGGACTCCAATTAGTTTATTAAAATGTACGTAACTAAAGAGAATAAACTAGGCTATAGCTTGTTAGGTGGTTAAAATTGTTAAAAAAGTAAAAAATGGAAGCTTTAGTTGCAACCCAATTGTCAATTCACCGTAATTTCTTTTTAAGCGAACAAGAGCAACTATAAAGAGATAAAAAACTACTACCTACCTACATTTTTGAATTTTCCCGCTACCTCATATTATTGATTAGTTAACCATAATCAGATCGACTTGCCGTTAATAAAATGGGCGATCCGATTAGGATTGAATTTTCCTGTAACATATTTAAATCCATGAAAAAAGTAATTTTATTGATGTCTTTGCTAGGTGCATTAATGGCCTGTACCAAAGATACGCTAACCAACCCGCTCGACGCCCAGCTCGAAACCGTCCTACAAAGGTTGTCCCCTGATGGCAATCTAAGCCAATTTATTTTACCAGATGCCAATGATTTAGCCGCTATTCCCGCCGGTAAAGACAATCCACTAACTACGGAAAAGGTTGAATTAGGCCAACTTCTTTTTTACGAAACGGCGCTAGCCCGAGATGCGAAATATAAAGAAGGAGAGGGTACCTATTCTTGTGCCACTTGCCATGTCCCCTCAGCTGGTTTTATGCCAGGAAGACCTCAGGGGATTGCGGATGGCGGCGTTGGGTTTGGCTATAAAGGAGAAGGTAGAGATCAATTCAAAATTTATACGCCTGAGGAAATGGATGTGCAAGGTGCTCGCCCAATCAGTGTATTAAATGTTGCTTATGTTGAAAACACAACTTGGAATGGTAAATTTGGTGCCAATCATAATAATATAGGTACTGAAGCTCGCTGGGGGGTATTTGATGAAGGAACCGCGATCAATCATTTAGGACTAGATGGACTTGAAAGCCAGAATATAGAAGGTTTGAAAGTACACCGCATGAACATTGATGATTTTGTACTCGATACGATGGGCTATCGACCCTTTTTTGATAACGCATTTGAAGAATGGGAAGAAGAAGAACGTTATAGTCTAAAAGCAGCTAGTTTTGCTATTTCTGCTTATTTACGGACTTTACTAACCACCGAGGCTCCCTTCCAAAACTGGCTAAAAGGTAATCAAGAAGCTATGGGGACTGACGAAAAGCGTGGTGCAGTTGTTTTCTTTGGGAAGGCTGGATGTTACCGCTGCCATAAAGGTCCTGCTTTGAATGCCAACGAATTTTATGCGCTTGGCGTGAATGACCTTTACCAAACAGGGGAAGCTTTTAACACTTCAGAAGAAGATAAAAGAAATCTTGGGCGTGGTGGATTCACCAATCAAGAAGAAGATATGTATGCTTTTAAAGTACCCGGCATTTACAACATGGGGGATTCTCCATTTTACTTTCACGGCAGCAGCAAAAGGAGCCTTCGAGAGGTTGTAGAGTACTTTAATAATGGCATCCCCGAAAATGTAAAGGTACCTCAAGAGCGAATTGCACCACACCTCAGACCACTTAGTCTGACCGGCCAGGAAATTAATGACTTAGTCACTTTCTTAGATCAAGGGCTCAAAGACCCTGATTTGAGTCGTTATGTGCCTACCTCAGTACTTTCAGGGAATTGCTTCCCTAATAATGATCCAACTTCTAAGAGTGAATTAGGCTGTAATTAAGAGCATGCTCTAAAACACTAATCATCAACCAATTTTGTGTAATGATTGGCTTCTTATTTAAAGTGGCTGATCAAACACTATGAAACGCTTTTAAGCCGACAGGGCTACTCTTTTCCTAAGAGTTAGCCCTGTTTTATTTTACTGATATTCAAACACTTGAACAAAGGTACAAGCGTTCATATGACCATTTGTGCTTTCCTCCTTTAGTTAAAAGAGCCTAAATTTGTGTATCCAAACAAATAAACATGCAAAAAGAATCTAAACTCAGGAGTGTTTTAAAGGCCATTACCTGGCGCGTAATCGCAACAGGAACTACTTTCACCTTAGCTTATACTATTTTTTCGGGTTCAGGTTGTGAAGATGCTTTACAAAAATCTAGTCTAGTAGCTGGCCTGGAATTAGTAATTAAGTTGGTCATTTATTACTTTCACGAACGCATTTGGCAATCTATTCCAAGCGGTACAATTAGAAGTGTGGTGGAAAGTAAAGACTAAAATCAAACTATTTTGGCAAATAACATACACCCAATTTTTGATCAATTACTGCAACGTAAAGATCGAGAGCAACGCCTCCAGCAAAACAGTAAAGTGCTTTGGCTAACGGGCCTATCTGGCTCCGGTAAAAGTACGATTGCACGTCATCTGGAGCAAGCACTTTTCCAAAAAGGCTTTTTTCCTCAAGTACTGGATGGCGATAATATTCGTTCGGGTATTAATAACAACCTAGGATTCCAAGTAGCAGATCGGATCGAGAATATTAGGCGCATTTCAGAGGTGTCAAAATTATACCTTCATTCAGGTATTATTTGCATCAATTCATTTATTAGTCCTACGCTAGCCATTCGAGCAATGGCTAAGGAAATTATCGGCCCAGCTGATTTTATTGAAATATACATTAATGCACCGCTTGAAGTCTGCGAGGAAAGAGATGTCAAAGGACTTTATAAAAAAGCCCGGAAAGGAGAAATCAAAGGCTTCACAGGAATTGATGCACCCTATGAAGCCCCAATAAACCCTGATCTAGAAATTAAAACAGATCAACTAAGTATAGTTGAAGCATCTAATCATATACTTACTTTTGTGCAACCTTTGGTAACACGTATTTAAAAACTTATGGAGCAATTTAATTACAACCTCAACCACCTCAAAGAGTTAGAGGCCGAGTCTATTTTTATATTAAGAGAAGTCGCAGCACAGTTTGAAAACCCTGTCCTGATGTTTTCTGGTGGAAAAGATTCTATTTTGATGACCCACCTAGCAGTGAAAGCCTTTTATCCAGCTAGAATTCCGTTCCCACTTCTACATATCGATACGGGGCATAATTTTGATGAGACCATTGCATATAGAGATGCTTTAGTTGAAAAAATTGGGGCCCGTCTAATCGTTGGTTCTGTAGATAAAGCGATCGAATCTGGTTTAGTCCGAGAAGAAAAAGGATATAGTGCCTCTAGAAACGGCCTACAAACGGCTGTTCTTTTAGATGAACTCGAAAGAGGTAAATTTGATGCAGCACTAGGTGGTGCTCGCCGAGACGAAGAAAAAGCTCGGGCTAAAGAACGTTTCTTTTCTCATCGTGATGAATTCGGCCAATGGGATCCCAAAAACCAAAGACCTGAATTGTGGAACCTCTTTAATGGTAAAAAGCACATGGGCGAACACTTTCGAATATTTCCTATTAGCAATTGGACCGAATTAGACGTCTGGCAATATCTTGCACTCGAAAAAGTGGAGCTGCCGAGTCTCTACTTTGCCCACCAACGGAAAGTTTTCCAAAGAGATGGCATCTATTTAGCAGACTCCGAATTTATACCTAAAAAACCAGAGGAAGAAGTGGTGGAAATGATGGTACGCTGTCGCACCATTGGAGATGTGACTTGTACAGGAGTCTGGCCTTCAGAAGCAGATAGTATCCAGGGAATCATTGATGAGGTCGCTACTACCCGCGTAACCGAAAGAGGAGGCCGTACGGATGATAAACGTTCTGAAACAGCCATGGAGGATAGAAAGAAGCATGGTTATTTTTAATGTGATGAATTATTAGGGACAGCCATAATTATAGAAACCAATGGTTGATTCACTACTTGTCTTATTGGACATAATGCTAAAATTTATTCATCTACTTCAATACATCATTACCTCTCCAATTCAAAAATTGTAACAAATGGATTATCAACATAGCGAATTATTACGTTTTACAACCGCAGGTAGCGTAGATGACGGGAAAAGCACACTGATCGGACGTCTACTTTACGATAGCAAATCAATCTTCGAGGATCAGCTTGAAACCATCAAGCAGACGACCGAACGTCGTGGGGAAGAGGGTATCAATCTGGCCCTTTTAACCGATGGTCTTAAATCTGAAAGAGAGCAAGGTATTACCATCGATGTGGCTTATCGCTACTTCTCGACACCCAAGCGCAAGTTTATTATCGCCGATACCCCGGGGCACATTCAGTATACTCGAAATATGGTAACTGGTGCTTCTACCGCCAACGTTGCCTTGATCCTAATTGACGCTCGTAAAGGAGTACTCGAACAGACCCGTCGTCATGCCTTCATCGCGTCTTTACTACAAATCCCCCATTTAGTCGTTTGTGTAAACAAAATGGATCTAGTGGATTATGCTGAAGAACGCTACGAAGAAATCAAAGATGAATTCGAAAAATTCTCCTACAAATTAGATGTCAAAGACGTCCACTTTATTCCAATTTCAGCTTTGAACGGCGATAATGTAGTGGACCGATCTACTAGAATGGATTGGTACGAAGGCTCTACTTTATTGTATTACCTGGAGAATGTCCACATCGGTAGCGATCATAATTTTATTGATACACGCCTACCCGTTCAATTTGTGATTCGTCCAAATACAGACGAGCATCATGACTACAGAGGCTATGCTGGCCGCGTTGCTGGTGGTGTTTTAAAAAAAGGAGATAAAGTCATCCTTTTGCCCTCTGGCCTGAGTACTACAATCAAACAAATTGATACTTATGATGGTGAGATCGAAGAAGCCTATCCCCCCATGTCAGTTACGGTCCAGCTAGCGGATGAAATGGATCTTAGCCGTGGAGATATGATCGCTCGCGAAAACAATCAACCTGAAGTTGGTCAAGATATTGAAGTAATGGTTTGTTGGTTCAACGAGCGGCCTTTACAATTGCGTGGTAAGTATACAATTATGCATACCACCCAAGAGCTGCGCTGTGTCGTCAAGGAAATTCGGTATAAGCTAGATATTAACACCCTGCATCGCGAACAAGAGCAACCATCTATTGGCATGAATGATATCGCCAGGGTATTACTTCGGACAACCAAACCACTTTTACACGATAGCTATCGCAAAAACCGAATTACTGGCTCCATTATTTTCATTGATGAGGGTACGAATGAAACGGTGGGAGCTGGGATGATAATTTGATGCGTATCTCGAACAAATCCACTGAGAAGTTATTTAAGCTAAAGGAAATGTAACGGCAGTTGAAGCAGAATTTTCAAAATTCAGTTCAGACAATAAGCCGCTACAGCTAAATAACAACAGTGAGTTCAGCAACAAAGGCAGCAAAAGGTTGGTTTGAAAAACGGGGTTGGCAGGCTTTTCCTTTTCAGGAGGAAGCCTGGGAAGCGTACCTGGAAGGTTGCCAAGGGATTGTCAATGCCCCTACTGGAAGTGGAAAAACATATTCCCTGGGTTTAGCTATTCTACTCGAATTCCTAAGAGATCATCCGGATGACCCAGGCCAAGGTAACAATGGTTTACAAGCCATCTGGATCACTCCCATTCGAGCATTGACTCGGGAGATTCAAATTTCCCTCCAAACAGCTGCTAAAGAAATGGGCCTCAACTGGCAAATCTCGATTCGATCGGGAGATACGAGTACCGCCGAACGAGCCCGCCAAAAGAAAAAAGCACCAGAATTATTAATTACTACGCCTGAAAGCCTGCATCTATTGCTAGCCACCAAAGGTTATCCTAAGTATTTCGGCCAATTGAAAGCCGTAGTAGTGGATGAATGGCATGAGCTCGTCGGTTCTAAGCGAGGTGTACAAATGGAATTGGCACTTTCCCGTTTTCGTGGATTGCAGCCAAAACTTAAAGTTTGGGGTATCTCCGCGACCATCGGTAACATGGAAGAAGCCATTGAAGTATTGATGGGTAATAGTATGCACGAGCGACCTTTTCGTTTGGTGAAAGCCAAAATTAATAAGCAAATTGACGTAGCTACTATTCTTCCTGATCAGATTGAAACTTTCCCCTGGTCTGGCCACTTAGGCATCAAGTTAATTCACCAGGTTTTGCCCATTATTGCTGAAAGTAAAAGCACCTTGATTTTTACCAACACGCGCGCACAATGCGAAATCTGGTACCAACAATTATTGGAAGTAGCTCCCGATTTGGCCGGTAGCATTGCCATGCACCACTCTTCCATTGACCGAAAACTACGCGATTGGGTAGAAAATGCGCTGCACGAAGGTACCTTGAAAGCGGTCGTTTGTACCTCAAGCCTAGATTTAGGAGTTGATTTTCGGCCGGTTGAGACCATTATTCAGGTGGGTAGCCCTAAAGGCGTGGCTCGTTTTGTGCAACGGGCTGGCCGTAGCGGCCATCAACCTGGGGCCGGTAGCCGGATTTATTTCCTGCCGACCCATTCACTGGAATTGGTTGAAGGTGCTGCTTTACGCGAATCTATCAAGGCAGGAAAGTTGGAATCCCGATTGCCCTATATGCGTTCCTTTGATGTGTTGGTTCAATACTTAATCACCTTGGCCATTTCTGAAGGTTTCCAAGCAGAAATTATACAAAAAGAAATTTTAGGCACCTATTCTTTTCAAAGTCTTAACGAAGCAGAGTGGCGCTGGTGTCTGACTTATATTACCAGTGGAGGCGAATCTTTGTATGCTTATGATGAATATAAAAAAGTAGACATCGAAGAGGATGGTACTTATAAAGTTAATAGCAAACGAGTTGCCTTACGTCACCGTATGCAGATTGGGACCATCAGTAGTGATGCCAACCTACAAGTGAAGTACCTCCGCGGTGGCCGAATCGGAAGTATTGAAGAGTGGTTTGTTGCGCAACTAAAGCCTGGAGATACTTTCTGGTTTGCTGGCCGGAGCTTAGAGCTAATACGCATCAAAGAAATGATTGTCCAAGTTAAAAAGAGTAAGAAAAAAACGGGAAAGATCCCTACCTGGATGGGTGGTAGGTTACCCTTATCTTCCCAACTTTCGGATGCCTTACGTATTGAAATGGATAAAGCAAGTAAAGGCCATTTGAAAAGCCCCGAACTTGCGAAATTAGAGCCGCTTTTTAATATACAATCGACGCGCTCCCATATTCCAAAAGCAGATGAATTATTGATTGAATACTTCAAGAGTCGAGAAGGTTACCACTTGGTCTTTTTCCCTTTTGAGGGGCGTTTTGTACACGAAGGCATGGGGTCTTTATTGGCATACCGCTTATCTAGGTTATTGCCCATTAGTTTTTCTATTGCCATGAATGACTATGGTTTTGAATTGCTATCAGATGTTGAAATCCCTATCGATGAGGCGCTAAAAAAAGGATTATTTTCAGCTAAAAACTTGTTTAAAGACATTCAAGCAAGTATTAATGAAACAGAATTAGCCCGACGTAAATTCCGAGATATTGCCAGCATTTCTGGCTTAATCTTCAAAGGTTATCCTGGAAAACAAAAGAAAGATCGGCATGTACAAGCATCTTCGCAACTCTTTTTTGAGGTTTTTTCAGACTATGATCCAGATAACTTATTGCTGCAACAAGCACATGAGGAAGTCATGGCGTTTCAACTTGAAGAAGCAAGATTAAGAGCTGCTTTTGAGCGCATCCAAAATCAAAAAATCCGATTAATAAAAGCGCCAAAAGCGACACCATTTGCTTTTCCAATTATGATTGACCGTTTACGTGAAAAATTAAGCTCCGAAAAATTGGAAGATCGTATTCGGAAAATGAAACTACAATTGGTGAGGTAAATATTAGAAGTCTAAATATGACAACAAAAACCGCCACTATCGGCGAGCAGACTTTCGAACTCCATCCACTAAAAGCCATTTTTTGGAAGGAACAGAATGTGCTGTTAATGGCTGATTTACACCTTGGAAAAGCTCGACACTTTAGAAAAGAAGGCTTTCCAGTACCACAGGAAGTAGGTGATCAAAATTATGAAATACTAATCAACTTATTGTTACATTATAGGCCGGCACGAGTCATTTTTCTAGGGGACCTTTTTCATAGTGATTATAATGAGGAGTGGACAGAAATCAGTGATTTAGTGCATCAGTTTTCTTTTATCCGATTTGATTTAGTACAGGGCAACCACGATATCTTGACTGATTATGCTTATGCAAA
>CAXIDD010000006.1:0-20756 GCA_964021975.1 uncultured Saprospirales bacterium
GCCCCTACTCCTTAAATAAATCTAAGGCACAAGCAGCTGTCCATGAAAAATCATTTCCACCATAACCTGTTGTTAAGTTTTTGGCGACTGACTTTTGAGCTTCAAAATATTCGTAAAACCCATGTTTTGTGACCAGCTCAATCAGGTCTGATTTGACAATATTAGCGGTTTGATTATAGTCATAATTCTTTAGACCATGATAAATCATCCAATTCATTTGAGGCCAAATAGGCCCCCGCCAGTATCTTTTTGAATCAAGTAAAGGACTATCCACATCAAAACTTGGGCAGGTATAATAGCCTCTTTCATTTAAGGATAAAAGGTAGTCATTCAATACAGAAGCTTGTTCTTTGGTAGGGATATTTGCATAAAGTGCAACCAACCCACCAATTTCTTTATGTAGAATGTGATTTTGATCTCTTAAGTCATAAGCTGCAAAAGTTTCTAAGTCTGCATTCCACAATTTCTCTTTAAACTTGAGGGTGGATTGTTGCTGCCATTCTTTCAATTGTCCCACCTCAAAACCAAAACGTTCACCAATATTGATAAGGCTTTGGTTGGATTTGATCAAAACAGCATTCATTAAGGTATCCTGTACAAGGAAGGGACTTTCTTCAAAGATGCCTATCTCGTCATAATGGTACTTTTTTCCTAGCTGTAAAAGGTATACATAACGGTCATATTGGTAAGAAGTAGGGCGCTCGTCTTTTGGAGCAATACTGGTGTCTCGTCTTGTGTAGCTAGGTAATTCGTCCTGGTTGATCTTAATACGATCAAGGGAGTTGTCCCATAATGGAGAATTGTCTCTGCCAGACTCCCAAGGATGAAAAATAAACATTAAGCCTTCTCTTTCAGGGTCTCTATAGGTGTAATAAAAGTGGTGGCTTTTGACAATTTTCGGGAAAATAGCTTTAGTAAAAGCAATTAGTTTTTCATTATCTGGGAATCTTTCTAATAAACTTTCTAGTACAAAGCCGTGAACAGCTGGTTGTGTGATTCCTGATGATTTAGGTTTATCAGGAGCTCCTGCATTGACATTAGCTTCCCAGAAGTCATAATTGGGGAAATAGGTTTTTTCTTTTTCACTATGGAATATAATATGGGGTATCATGCCGTTTTTCCATTGTCCTGAAAACAAAGATTGTAACTCTTGGATGGCATAATCCAAAGTGAAATGACTGTGGCCAATGCTAATAAATCCAGAGTCCCAATTCCATTGGAATGGATATAATTTTCCAGTTGGAATGGTGAAACCATCTTTCCAATTCAGTTCTAAAATTCGTTTTGCGTTGTCAATTATGTAATTCACTTGCTTAGATTAATATTAGTTATATTATAAAAGAGAGGTTTCTAGAAGCTAAAATACAAGTACTATCATAATGTATGAAACTTAATTTTTGAAAAATGAATTTTCAACTATGAAATTTCGGTAGTGATAATAATGTAAGGCTACTTTGCCTGCCCGCACCTCAATCCTAAAGGAAGCCAAACGCGCAGATTCCCTTTAGGGCCAGGGTGAGCGCAGGGAATTGATTGTAACCGTTTGTTATTAAACTTAAATCAAAGCCTTACATTTGATGCGCTACCGAACTTTCTGAATGATCTTAATTAATTATATTGGCCTAAGAACGGATCCTTTTAAGTGCTAAAAATTGACTTCAAATGAAATTACCCTTACACTGTGAAGTGGAATACCTAAAAGATTTTATAAATGAAGAGGAATCAGCAGTACTCTACAACACTTTAATGAATGAATACAAACTGGATAAAGCTCGAATAACCATAGAAGCAGGCGGGAAATTAATTAAGACGGATAGTTATAAAATATTGTTTTCTTCAGCTCGCTTGATAAAGCAAAATAGTCACCCCGAAGAGATACATGGGAAAAGTTATGTTTGGTCGGGAGTTATGGCAGAGCTCAAGGAAAAAGTCGAGCGATACTTAAATCGAGAATTTGAAATTGCTATGTGTCTGTATTATCCAGATGGTAATTTTTTTGCTCCTTATCATAGTGATCAAGAAACATCCGGGATTAATACAATTTTGCCTTCTCTCAGTCTTGGGGAGGTTCGCCAATTTAGTTTTAAACCTAAAGAAGAGGATAAAGAGAGCTATCAGCTAGACTTGGCTAACGGAAGTTTATTGATTATGGGGGCTTATTGTCAATCAAGGTATGTTCATAGTTTACCTCAAAATCCTGTATATAAAAATGGGAGAATAAATATTACATTCCGAGAGCCCAATTTCTGTTAAAGAAGCTAGTTATTAGTTGAGTTTCGAATAGAAGATGTATTATCTAATTCACTTAGCGCTCCGGTATCACACGTACACCAAAAAAATAAGTTCACACATCTATTAAATAACTACCAAAAATTAAGATGAGCTCTTCTTGAGTTAAAGTCCTTTACTGGATTTTAGCCTGTACTATTATTGATTTCATTCGCCTGCTACGTGCGGGTGCTTGACCTGGAATCTAATGTTCAATCATTCATCAACAAAATAAATAGCTATGCAAAAGTTAGAACTATTCACTCAAGGTTTTATTGGGCCTGTGGCATTAATCGGTCTCAGTTTGCTACTCATTATTTATGGCCTCCGTTTTTACCTGCGTAAAGCCAATAAAAAACAAGTAGGAGAACATCCAGATTGGCTTCGCCAGAAAAACCTAGCTTTTGATCCACTCAAACACCATGGTGCCTTTTTCCAGATTGGCCTGATTACAGCATTATCTTTGACTTTATTGGCTTTTAACTGGACACCAAAAAATGGAGGGCCTCATTTTGAGGCTGGACAGATTGATTATGGAGATGTCATTGATACCCAAGAAATACCTCGTACGATGGAAAAACCAAAGGTGATTCCTCCCCCACCAGTGACCATTGAGGCGATACCTGACGATGAATTAATTGAAGATCTGGATACTTTTGTAGATCAGACTATTAATTTACAAGATGAAATCATCCTAACTAAGCCCAAACCAAAGCCTCTTCCTCCAAAAGTAGAAGCTCCAAAACTAGAAGATGAAAAAGAAGAGGAAATCTTTATTCGGGTAGAAAAAATGCCCACTTTCCCAGGTTGTGAAGGCGAATCGGATCAAGCAGCAGCCATTAAATGTACAGAACAACAACTGTTTAAGTACATTTTTGCCAACCTGACCTATCCCGCTATTGCCAGAGAAAATGGGATTACCGGAAATGTGTATTTGTCCTTTATCATTGATAAGCATGGAAAGATCGATCAAATAAAATTACTTCGAGATATTGGTGGTGGATGTGGAGATGCAGCAGTAGAGGCCATAGAAAAAATGCAAAAAGAAATTAAGTTTAATCCTGGTCAACAAGGCTATAAACCGGTGAGTGTACAATATAGCTTGCCGATCAAGTTTAGACTTCAATAAGGAGAAGTAGTTCAGGTAATTAAACGATATCAAAGTATCTGAAACTTTTAGTCATCATTTGATCAAAAGGTTTTAGGTACTTTCTTTTTATTTGCTTATTGCTGGTCTAATGCGAGAATGTTTTGTATTTTTCAACAAACACAGCAACTACATAGACCAATCGGAGCAACTTTTAGCATATTATTGCGTTTTTTAGAGGTAGCTTAAGCTTGGAAAAAAATAAGTCAATATGCGCACCTTCCTTTTTGCACTACTTTTTAGTGTTCCTTTTTTAGTCAGCGGTCAAACAGCGAAACTGGCACAACGTTATTTTTATGATGGTGAATATGAAAAAGCCGCAGAGCTTTACAAGAAACTATCTCAAGAAAATACAAGAAACGATTATTATTTCGATCGTTATACCGATTGTCTATTGCAGCTAGAGGATTACGCTACTGCGGAGAAAGTCATCTCTAGACAGATTAAGGTATATCCAGAAAATGTCCGTCTTTATGTTACTTATGGTAAACTTAAAGAGGCTCAATTTGAAGATGAAGCAGCGAAAGAATATTACAATAAAGCCATTAGCCGCCTCTCCGGGAATCGAAATCAAATCATTCGATTAGCCAATGTGTTTTCTACCAATTCAAAGTATGATCTGGCTATTGAGACTTTTCTCAAAGGGGCAACGCTACTTAAGGACAAAGAAATTTTTGCTTATAACCTTGGAGAGCTCTACCGACGAAAAGGAGAAACCGAAAAGATGATTGGGCAATACCTCAATAGTCTAGCGGCTAATCCCGAGCGGATGGGTACCCTGCGGACCATTTTTCAGCGTTATTTATCAGATGAGGATTTTGAGGTTTTGCAGAAACAATTGTACGAGCGCATCCAAGAAAAACGCAATGCTTTGTATTACCCGGAATTACTAACCTGGGTCTTTATCCAACGTAAAGATTATAAGAGTGCCTTTCGTCAAGTCCGTGCTTTAGACCGTCGGATGAAAGAGAATGGCATGCGTATTTTTCAATTGGCGGAAATTGCGGCCAATGATGGTGATTATGAAGCAGCGATTGCGGCCTACGATTACATTGTAGAAGAAAAAGGAACAACCTCTTCCTTCTATTTGGATGCCAAACGGGAGTCTTTACGTTGCCGTAGAAGCCGACTGACAGAAGGTTATGATTTCGAAAAGGCAGATTTGCTGGAGTTGGAGCAGATGTATGATACTTTCTTGGCCGAATTTGGGAAATCAAAAGCTACTGGTCAAATTATTATTGAGTTTGCAGAGTTGGAAGCCTTGTATCTGAATAATTTGGATAAAGCCATCGTATTGTTGGAAGAGTTAATCGCTTATCCCGACCTCAATTTATATGTGAAATCTAATGCTAAGTTGGATTTGGCTGATTTTTACTTGATTAAGGGAGAAATATGGGAAGCGACTTTACTCTATTCCCAGGTGGATAAGTTGTTTAAAGACGATTTACTGGGACATGAAGCACGTTACCGTAATGCACGTTTATCTTATTTCAATGGAGATTTTGAATGGGCCCAATCACAGTTTGAAATTTTAAAAGCCTCTACTTCAAAGCTGATTGCTAACGATGCTTTGGATTTATCGGTGTTCATTATGGACAACATCGGGCTAGATACCACAACGCAGGCGATGCAGCTTTATGCCCAGGCTGAATTATTGGTTTTTCAGAATAAATATGATCAGGCTTTCGCGAAATTGGATACTTTAAAAACGGGATTCCCTATGCACTCTTTGCAGGATGATGTAGCTTTCTTAAAAGCAGTTATCTATAAAAAGCAACGAAATTATGTAGAAGCCGCTAACTATTTTCAGTTGATAGTCGATAATCACCAAGAAGAAATTCGGGCAGATAATGCTTTGTATGAATTGGCTCAACTGTATGAAAATCAGTTGAATGACAAAGAGAAGGCCATGGAATTGTACGAGCGCTTGTTTGTAGATTTTAATTCCAGCATTTTAGCCGTCGATGCCAGGAAGCGGTTTCGGGAGTTGAGAGGTGATAATATATAGCGTTAAGTTAATATCCTATAGTGATGGCCGCAGCTTTAAAACTTCGACCATCACTATAGGATTAGGATATTAACTTAAATACGACACCTATAAAAACAAAGAGTCATCCCAAGTTTTACAACCAGTGCAATAAAATAAATATCGCGGTGGCTTCAACTAAAATTTGGGATGACTATATATCATCATACCTAGCACAGTAGAATGAATTTAATTGATTCAATCAATCAAATTCAGTTTTACTAAGCTGCTTTTGGATTGCTATTGTCAGAAACGGTCAAACTTGCACGGCCCTTAGCTCTTCTTCTAGCTAATAATTTACGACCACTTTTAGAGGCCATACGTGCGCGGAATCCATGTTTGTTTTTACGCTTTCTTCTCGATGGTTGATACGTCCTTTTCATTTTCTTATATCTTCTTTAATTCATCTTCACAAAAAGTGGGGCAAATTTAATTGTATTATTCGAATAATACAACAATTTGCCCCACTTATGGTATAAATTCGCTTGGGGCCGAATTTATATGGTCATAATATCCTTCTCTTTTACTTTGTAGATTTCATCAATTTTGGCAGTGTGACCATTGGTCATTTCTTGGACATTGGCTTCCATTCTTTTGCCATTGTCTTCTGAGTAACCATCTTTAACCGCTTTTTTGATTACATCCATGATCTCCTTGCGTACGTTACGGACACTTACCTTAGCGTCTTCGCTGAGAGCTCTAGCTCGTTTGGCAATTTCTTTCCGACGTTCTTCAGTCAAAAGTGGAATAATAATACGCACTACTTCTCCATCATTCTGTGGAGTCACACCCATGTTGGCTTCAAAAATAGACTTTTCAATGGGTGCTAACATACTTTTTTCCCAAGGCTGAATGACCAATGTTCGGGCATCTGAGACAGATATATTAGACACTTGACTCATTGGTGTAGGAGAGCCATAATAATCAACTAAGAGATCTCTAACCATAGCCGGAGTGGCTTTGCCGGTTGAGATTTTCCCGAATTCTTTCTGAAGATGATCTAAAGAATGATCCATTTTTTCTTTAGCATCATCCATGTACATATTCATTTCTTCCTGATCCATTGTATAAAGTTTTAATTCAAAAGTTTTCTAAAATTAAGTAGGGTACTTTCTAAGGGTTTTTACATTTAGCGTCTGGGTGAAATCCTGAAAGAAACTACTAATTCCGCGAAGCTGACATGTACCGCATCACCAGATACAATACCATGACAAAGGCAGATAAAGCAGAGGCTACATAAGTCATCGCTGCCCAAAATAAAGCATCCTTAGCTCCTGCTTGTTCGGCACCACTGGTAATATTAGAGGATTGTAACCAAGCTAAAGCGCGCTTACTAGCATCAAACTCGACCGGTAAGGTGATGAAACTAAAGAGTGCCGTCACTGCAAATAGGCCAATGGTAATCAGCATTATAGAAGGCATTTGATTCAACATTACAAAGGCAATGATCAAAGCCCATTGCTGGAACTGTGCCGAAACCTGTACTAAAGGTACGATTCTAGAGCGTAATTGAAGCATGCTATAGGCGGTTGCGTGTTGTACCGCATGTCCACATTCGTGTGCCGCTACTGCCGCCGCTGCAACACTCTCTGTCTGGTATACAGCCGGGCTTAGAGAGACTGTTTTGGTGGCTGGATTGTAGTGGTCTGTCAGCATGCCTTTTCCTTGCACTACTTTTACATCATTGATATTATAATGTTGCAGCATGGCTTCGGCAATTTCTTTACCCGACATACCTGCGCGCAAACGCACCTTGCTATACTTATTGAATTTGGCTTTCAAACGACCAGAAACATACATTCCGATCACCGAAAAAATGCCAGCAATTACCATATAACCCATGTCATAACCCATCATCATAATCTTATCGTTTTATTTATTGTACCTTAATTATACTAAGATTTTCAGTGTTTTGACGACGAAAAACGCATTCCGTCACGCTCTTTAATTGAGGATATCAAACCCTGTATAATCTCTAAGTACTTTAGGTATAACAATTCCATCTGCACTTTGATTGTTCTCTAGGATAGACGCTAAAATTCTAGCTAAAGCCAAGGCACTACCATTTAAAGTATGCACCAATCTTTTTTTCTTAGTTTCCTTATCTTTAAAACGCAGTTTCATTCGATTGGCTTGGAAGGTCTCAAAATTTGAAACTGAACTCACCTCCAACCAGCGTTTTTGCGCAGCAGAGTATACTTCAAAGTCAAAAGTCAAGGCAGAAGTAAAACCTAAATCACCACCACACAACCTCAAAATCCGGAAGGGTAATTCCAGTTTATGGAGCACATTCCCAACGTGGGTCACCATTTCTTGCAATACTTCATAAGAACGATCTGGGTGCACCATTTGTACAATTTCAATCTTGTCAAATTGGTGGACCCTGTTCAAACCGCGGACGTGGGCGCCATAAGAACCAGCTTCTCTACGAAAACAAGGCGTAAAACCAGTTAATTTAATGGGGAGTTCAGCTTCTTCTAGTAATTCACCGCGGTAGATATTGGTAATCGGTACTTCGGCAGTTGGGATTAGATATAAGTTGTCTTTTTCTGCATGATACATCTGGCCTTCTTTGTCCGGTAATTGTCCAGTAGCCTTTGCGCTTTCTTCATTGACTAAAAGCGGCGGGATGATCTCTTCATAACCAGCTTTGGTTGCTTCATCTAAGAAAAAAGAAATGAGTGCCCGTTGTAGTTTGGCGCCTTTACCCCGGTAAACAGGAAAACCTGCACCAGTAATTTTAGTACCTAATTTTAAATCAAAAACCTTATAACGTTCTGCTAAGTCCCAATGTGGTAAAGCTTCGTCTTCTAGTACAGGTAATGCATTCGGCCAGTCCTGGAATACTTCATTGTCTTCATCCGTATTACCGGCGGGTACACTTTCGTGTGGGACATTGGGGATTTGTAGTAGCTTGTCTTCTAAGGCAACAATGGTTTCTTTTTGTTGGGCTTCTAGGGTACTGGTTGTTTCTTTTAATTTAGCAACTTCCACTTTAATGTTACCTGCCTCTTCCCGTTTGCCTTGTTTGTAAAGTTGACCAATTTGAGCAGAATATTGGTTGCGCTGCGCCAAGACTTGATCCAACTCTGTTTGAATAGCCTTGCGTTGATCATCCAATTGAATGATCTCTCCTAATAGATCCAGATCCTCTGCTTTGAAGTTGCGTTTTTGTAAACGCTGTCGGATCATTTCTTGATTATTTCGGATATAATTGACTTGTAGCATAAAGCAACTAAAATTTTTTAAAAGTAGTGGATAATTGTTCTTCTGTACAAGAGGTTTTTTCTATCGTATTTATTAAGAAAACCGCTTCGTTCAGATTTGGTCCTAATTAATATTTCTCCGTATTTAACGTAGATTTATTGATTTAAGGTTCCCATGCGCTAAAGATAATTGATTACAAATAACTTCTAAAGCACTTTAAAAATGAGATTTGTTCTTTTTTTTGCAAAGATACTACATGATTTTAAAAATTAAGTGTATTTTTGCCATTGGACAACTTGCATACCATTCTGCACGTTATAAAGAAATATAAGGTTACAAATCAAAGATTTAAATTCCTTCTGTTCCTTTTTCACTTCATGGTTCTTGTAATGAACATTAATTCCACTTAGGTTTTATCCTTCATATCAAAAGAATCAATTTCCAAGCGGTTAGACATACACATAGTAATTTAAGTAATCTTACCAATTGCTATCGGGTCGATCCATTAAGGAAATATCCCAAAATTAGACTTAATTAGACAATCAATTCAATAAACCATCTTACCTACCTACTTTAAGTGTATTAAGTATTAAAGAATTCCATTATGTACGATATTTTGCAGTTAAACGATATGCTCGTTCCTGAGCTGAGAGAATTGGCCGAAAACCTAGAACTCAAGGGATACAAGCGTTTGAATAAAAAAGAACTTATCTATAAAATTTTAGATGAGCAAGCCATCGCTGGCGATAAAAAAGAAGCGACGGCTCCTGCCGATAATAAAAAGGAGGCTCGCCCTACTCCTAAGCCTAAACCAAAGGCTAAGCCCAAAGCTCGTGCTGCTAAACCAAAGCAAGAGAAACCAGTAGAAAAAGAAACCGCTCCTGAAAAAGTGGAGGCAAACGAGACAAAAGAAGAAATAATCGATGAGACACCAGGCGAAGAACGCCGCCGTAAGGCACGCCGTCGGGTTGATAAAGCGGAACTAGAAGCTCAAAAACGCACCAGCGAAGAAGAGCAAAAAGAAAGCCCAGAGCCTCGAGAAAAGCGTAGTTCAGAAAGAGAACCTCGCAAACAAGAGCCACGCAAGCAAGAAGCTCGTAAGCAAGAAGAACGTGCGCCAAGAGAAGAACGTACGCCAAGGGAAGAACGGGCCCCTAAGCCACCTAAATTCGACGTTGAATTGGATGGTATTATTGAGGGAGAAGGGATCTTGGAAATGATGCCTGATGGCTATGGTTTTTTACGCTCTTCAGATTATAACTACCTTACTTCTCCAGATGATATTTATGTATCTCCTTCTCAAATCAAGCTGTTTGGTTTGAAAACGGGTGACACTGTTAAAGGAGCGATCAGACCTCCAAAAGAAGGAGAGAAATATTTTGCCCTTTTACGGGTTTCCCAAATCAATGGTCTGGAGCCAAAAGATATTCGTGAAAGAGTACCTTTTGATTACCTAACCCCACTTTTCCCAACGGAGAAGTTCGGCCTGGCTAACTCCCCATCTGGAAGAGATTATGGTAATCGCCTGATTGACCTCTTTACACCAATCGGGAAAGGACAGCGTGGATTGATCGTTGCACAACCTAAAACGGGTAAGACCTTCTTACTCAAAGATTTAGCCAATGCAATATCTAAAAATCATCCGGAGTGTTACATTATTGTACTCTTAATTGATGAACGCCCGGAAGAGGTGACGGATTTCAAACGTAGTGTTAATGCAGAAGTAGTAGCTTCTACTTTTGATGAGCCTGCTGATAATCATGTACGGGTGGCTAATATTGTTTTAGAAAAAGCGAAGCGTTTGGTAGAATGTGGCCATGATGTAGTCATTATGCTGGATTCGATTACCAGACTAGCCCGTGCTTACAATACGGTTGCCCCCGCAAGTGGAAAAGTACTTTCGGGTGGTGTGGAAGCCAATGCACTACACAAACCTAAGAAGTTCTTTGGTGCCGCAAGAAATATTGAAAATGGAGGTTCTTTAACCATCTTAGCAACGGCCTTGATTGATACCGGCTCTAAAATGGATGGCGTTATCTTTGAAGAGTTCAAAGGTACGGGTAATATGGAGCTGCAATTAGATCGAGGCTTAGCCAACAAGCGGATTTATCCTGCTGTTGACTTGACTAGATCTAGTACGCGTAGAGAAGATCTACTCTTCGATAAAGATACTTTACAACGGATGTTCATCCTACGGAACCACTTGGCAGATATGAAGCCAGACGAAGCGATGCAATTCTTACGTAAGCATATGAATGGTACAACTAGTAATGAGGAATTCCTAACATCTATGAACGGATAAAATTATTTTTGTCCATTAATATTCAAAATAAAAAAGAGTCATCCAACTTGAAAAAGCTGGACGACTCTTTTTTGTTTACAGTTTCTCAAAAGCCTGCACATCAATAGCTTTTACGGCTTTTTGAAATTGCTTTTCGGAGATGTCCTCCGCTTCCAAGTGAATCAAAAAGCGTTCGCCAATGTGGATACTTGCCTCTCCAGATTTGTTATTCCGGTCATACTGTTCGGTAGCAGGACTTCCTCCTATTTTAGTGTTGCGTTGGTAACCGTCTTCATTTTCGTAGACTTTGTCTAACTGAAGGCTTAAATCATCCGTTAGATTGTTGATTACTTCGGCAAAACCACCTCCATCGATGATGGTAATTTCTGCCCAGGCATCGCCACTTTCGTATTCGGCGGTAACTCGGCTGTACCGTATGCCTAGAATTCCAGCTTTTTCTCCTTCTGAAGCAACCTGCTTCATACCCGCTAGTTTTTTGGGCAACATTTTTTTGAGCGCCTGGTGCTCTGTGACTTCTACTTTCCCACCTTGTCTTAGATTACTGACAATATTTTTGTTTTCTGTTTCTCCTTTTTCTTTAGGATCACTGCTACAAGAAGTATTCAGCAATAAACAAGTGAAAAAAACTAATTTTAACCATACTGCAGTGCGTCGCATATTTGGATTGAATATTGATGAGCACTAAAAATAGGCCTACCTTAGACGGTAGACCCACGATTTTATATCAATTCTAATATTCGTTGGATGAAGACGCTAAAATGGTCTTTGTAAATACATACTTCTAGGTATAACTATTGCTCTTTAGGCTGCTAATCCGGCTTGTATAAAGGGTATGTTTTTTATAATTGGGATTTGGTGGCGATTGATCCAGGCTACGATAGCCGAGGTAATAAAAGTAACCAAGGCCAATCCAAATAAAGTGCCGCCATCACCGTTTACCACGATACCTAGTTGAGTTAGGTGCGCAAAAATAGCTCCAGAGATAATACCAACCCCTAGTATACCGCCAATACCACGTGTTTTGGGGATCACTAATAAAACGGCGGTGATCAACTCCAAGATGCCAATGCCAATACGTCCAAAGGGTTCGATCCCTAGTTCAGTAAAAATATAGACACTATCTGGATGTGCTGTGAATTTGAAGAATAACGTTTGTAGAAGAATAATGGCGGCAACATAAGCCGCAATTCTGGAAATAAGTGAAGATTTCATGTTCTTAAATTTAGTTGGTTGTAATTAATTACATGTTATGGCCAAATAAATTTAGAAATTGTCGTGGCGAAGAAGCTTTTCTCTTAAAAAGCGTTAAAAACTTAAAATTATTTCTTTTCCTTCTTTTTACGGCCGCCCCAAATGCGCTTTTTGACTAAGCGGACAGTCATTTCACTTTCCACGGTAATTTGGCAACTTAGGCGTGGATAGCGGTACTTATTGGCCAAACGATCATGCCAATGTTTGGGTGTGGGAGCATATGCTTCTATCCAAACACCACAAGTAGCACATAAGCCGCTTCCACCACAGTTAAGGTTCTCTGTAAGTGAAGTATAAGGGCTGAGCCCCTTTTCTATAAGCGCATGTCTCAGGTTGGTTCCTTTGGGCACTATAGTACGATGTTCAACACCGTGTAAATCATAAATGGTAATGCGGACGTTCGATTTCATATGATCAGGACCTATTGCAGCAGGCAAGTTCTAAAAATATACCGACTAATGCTTGTTTAAATGCAACTCGATCAATTTTTTCTTATCCGCAGGTGGTTTGGCAGGTAGTTATTTATTCTTTTGGGCAATACTTTGACCCAACCAATACCATAACCCTGATAACTTACTAAATGCCATCCAATAGATTGCGTATGATCAGGAAGGATGAAATTCTGCTTACGCAAAAAGGCTAAAGCTGGTTCTAAAGCTAAATCTATCTTTTTAATCTGTGCATTTTGATGAATAGATAAAGCCCAAGCGTGATCAGGCACCAAATCTTTTCCTTTGACAATTCCTAATGGTGTGCCTGGAGTAATCCGAGAAAAATGAGGACTTAAGCGAGTCAATATCTCTTGCTGCTTACGAGGTAATATAAATAAATCGCTATTGGGGCTTTGGAGGAGTATAAAATTTTCTATTCCCTTTACCCAATTACTGATAACTTTCTTTTCTGATTTCCCGGCTAAACTAAAATAGCGCATTGGAGGTATCTTTCGAATGGTATTCTCTTTGCTTGTTTTTTGTAAAACACTGATGTAAAAACCCTCAGATTGAGTCCGATGAGGATAAAATTGGTAGCCATTTTTAGTACTTGTAATACCCCAATTGTTTGGGTAATCTAATTGATGGACAGAAAATCCGCCTTGATTGATCATCCAATCAACATTCCCATCATTTTCTTTAGCGTTATAAGTGCAGGTACTATAAATCAAAAAACCACCTTCTTGTACCAATGGCATGGCATTTGCTAAAATTCTCCGTTGACGGCTTTCGCAAAGTTGTACATTATCGGGAGACCACTCCCCCATTGCTTTTTGGTTCTTACGGAACAGTCCTTCTCCAGAACAAGGTGCATCTACTAAAACTAAATCAAATTGCCCAGCCAAGTCGGAAAATTGTTGACTATCTCCCTGTGTACTGATTACATTGGCACGTCCCCACTTGGCTAGGTTATCTTGTAAAATACGGTACCTACTTTTGATCACTTCATTGGCTACAATTAAACTATCGGCGGGTAAGTGGTTTAAAAGCAGTGTCGTTTTACCCCCGGGAGCTGCACATAAATCTAAAACAACTTTAAGGTTATGTTGTACTTGTAATTGCTTCAACAGGAAGGCTAGAAACATAGAACCTGCTTCTTGAACATAATAGCGGCCGGCATGAAAATGAGGGTCAAGGGTGAAAGAAGGGCGTTCTGGTAGGTATTGACCAGTCTTATTCCAGGGAACAGCTTCCCCTTTGAAAAGTTGCTGATCGGATGTTTTAGCTAAATTGTAATGAATACTAGTAGGAGAAAGGGTGTCTAAAGTAGCAACAAAATCGGGCCATTCCAAACCCAATTGGGACTGCATAGTCTGGACAAAATCAGCAGGTAAAGACATGGTGTTTTCTTAGTTAGGGAAGTAATTTTAGGGTAGGTTCGCTCACCCAGTAACGCACTGGAAATGCTTCTGCATACTCTTTCAAACCTACTTTATTGAACTGCATAGGTTGTTCCAATGCCTCGTCATCCATATACTTGAGCTGTTTGCGAATCCTAACTTTAAGGGTAGGATCGGCTCCATAATCAAGAAGTAACTGCGCTCGATCCGTATTATTAGGTGTATAACTTACCACCGTATGAAATAGGGGGGTGTGTCCACTCCCATCTCTCCGGACAGTATGTGTTCGAGCATTTGGATCGGCTCCTTCCTCCAATAACATTTGCATCAAAGGAAGGTCATTTAATTCAGTAGCTAGATGCAATAATGTACTATTGTTCAGAGGAGTTAGATGTAGGCCATCGCCAGGTAGAATCCCCAGTTGCTCTGGATAGATTTCCCTTTCGGAAAAACGCTGTTCTAATAAAGAACGGTTTTGATGTATCTTTTGGCGCAAGCCAGACAAGTCACTCTGATGAACCAATAGTGGTGGCGAATCAGGAATTTTAACGCCGTATTTGCTTAAAACCTTAAAACATTTGCGCTTTTCACTTGGATTCCGAGAATAAGTAGATAGCAGCATTGCTAAACAATTCCCCGCTACATCATCCGGAAGCTGGTTTCCAGACAACTTAATCGACATTTTTAAGGCATAGGAATTCAAAACTTCACAAGCACCTACGGGTACAGGCTCATGTTCATCTCCTAAAAGTGGATCTGCCCCTTTGGCAATTAAGAACTCTGCTATATCTCTTTTACGACCGTAAACGATATAACCAATGGCTTCTTGTACGTTCTGAACCCCCATATCGTATAACTTACGAACCATCTCGAGATTCCCATGACGAACGGCTCGACCTAGCAATTCCGGGTTGCGAATTAAATCTGGACGGCGACTGAGATAGCCCAATACGGATGTAGTATTGTTGGTTTTAAACAACTGTATGAGTGTACTTGGTAACGACATAATTACAGGTTCTTCTGCATAAAGCCGGCTTTAATTGGAGTTTTATATGCAACTCGTATTCTATAAAGATGCTTTTTGTACAGATTCAATAATCAAGATAACACTAAAAATAGAATTAGTGTTGGCTAATTGCCAGGTTATGACGAATGGAAGGCCAAAGTCTTAAACCTAATGCGCTTTTAAGGGTTCTTTTCTTGTTGATTAAAACACAGATGTTACTCTATGAGCAAAGTATATCGTACATCCATTATAGCTTTATTCTCAATCTTGGCTGCAGCCAGCTTATATTTTGTTTTCCATTTGAAATTTGCTTTTGATTTTGAGCAATTTTTTCCAGATGGAGATGAAGATCTGGCTTTTTTTCAGGAATTTATTGAAGAATTTGAGACAGATGATAATTTTTTATTAGTCGGAGTTAGTCGGGCTGAAGGTGTGTTTGATTCTGCCTTTCTGGCTGATTTTCATGATTTAAGTTTAAAAAGTAGATCACTGCCACATGTTGTCAAAAGTCAATCTTTGACGATGTTAGAATTTCCGGTAAAGACACCGTTTGGGTTTACCTCAAGCCCTGCAATTCATATTAATCAACCGGACCGTTATACAAAAGATCGAGAACGGCTTCTACAAGATGAGCGTTTTGTCCACAATTTAATCTCAGAAGATGGCACGGCTTTAGTTCTCTTCATGAAAACCATCAACAGTATCCAATTAGAGCCTGCCAATGAGTTAATGGCCGAATTAGATGCTTTGTTGGCTAATTATGATTTTGAATCGACTCATTACCTAGGTAGGCCCTTTTTTCAGAAAGAAATGGTGGCCATGCAAAAACGAGAGATTACGGTATCTACAATCGTTTCTGGCGCCTTAGTGACCCTGATTATGTTCTTGATCTTTCGGCGGTTTTGGGGTATTTCAGTAGCCTTATTTTCTATTGTCCTTGGGATGCTTTTATTTATGGGCTTCTTAGGTGGGACAGGTCGAGAACTCAATGCAATGGCTGCTTTATACCCTGTTTTAATGATCATCGTTGGAACCTCAGATGTGATCCATATTATGTCTAAATATGTAGATGAATTACGGAAAGGGTTTGATCGTCGAGCCGCGATTCGAACGACCATTAAGGAGATCGGATTGGCCACTTTATTAACCTCCTTGACCACTTCGATTGGATTTGCTTCTCTGCTTTCCAGTAAAATTGCGCCTATCCGTAACTTTGGAATCAATTCAGCCGTTGGTGTTTTGATTGCTTACTTGACGGTGGTGGTTTTTACAACCGCAATATTGAGTTGGTTTACGACGGACCAGATTGTTAAATTAGGTCGAGGCCAAAAGTTTTGGGAGCACTGGATGCGTAGACTTTATCAATTTACTTTGGATAGACCCAGGGCAATTATTGCAGGGGCTAGCACGGTAATACTGTTAAGTCTATTTGGTTTGACCTTAATCTCTACCAACTACAACATCATTAGCAATCTACCACGTGGGGCAAAGATTACAGAAGACTTTGTTTTTTTTGATAATGAATTAGCGGGTTTCCGACCTATGGAATTTGCCATTTTCACTCAAGGCGATTATCAAGTAAATGATTTTGCAGTAGTTAAGGAAATAGATAAACTAGAAAGTTATTTACGAGAATTCCCTTTCATTCAGGCCATCAATTCTATTACTTCGGTTTATAAGAGTATCAACCAAATGAATAATGGCAACCAGATTTCTGCCTATGAGTTACCGGATAGTGAAGCTCGTTTTGCTCGTTACCAACGTACTATTGAGCAAGTACCTCAGCTCAATATCAATGTATTGGTGAGTAAGGATGGAGAAAAAGCGCGTATTTCCTCGCGTATTGATGATATAGGTGCAGATCGAATTAAAGCTTTTGGTGAGCAAATGGATACTTGGGTAGCAGATAATATTGACGATAGCATTATCCAAATCAAGCGTACAGGGACCGGCGTCATTATTGATAAAAACTCCGAATATATTCGAGACAATTTATTGCAAGGACTTGGTCTAGCTATTCTGATTGTCAGTTTGTTAATGGCTTTTCTATTCCGGAACCCCCGGATGTTAATGATCTCATTGATTCCAAATATTTTGCCCTTACTGTTTGCGGGTGGCTTGTTGGGCTACCTTGGGATTGAATTGGAAGCAGGTGTTTCAATTACTTTCGCAATTATTTTTGGAATTGCGGTTGACGATACCATTCATTTCCTGAGTAAATATAAATTGGCCATAAATAAGGGCTTGTCTATGGAGGAGGCTCTGCTGATTACTTTTACAGAAACGGGCAAGGCAATTGCGTTGACCAGTATTATCCTGTTTTTTGGATTCCTGGTTATGCTGTTTTCGATACACCCGCCTTCGGTAACCATTGGTTTATTGATTAGCGTAACCTTATTTACGGCCTTCATCGCGGATATGCTATTGATTCCTATTTTGATCCGACGTTTCATGCGGTAGAGCCGATGTAAGGCACTATTTGGAGACTATACAATGCATATGGAGATATTGCACTGCATCGTCTTAAGCTATCGGCGGGTCTTGGGAATCCATGCCCAGATAGCCTCAACGATGATTGGTTCGACTTGTGCCTCATCGGTTATGATGACCGGTACCTTTACTTCGCCTTTTTCTAGGGTTTGGATGGTTTCAATTTGTGCGGGCGTTAATTGTGCAGCTGCACGCATGGCACCGGTAGACCGTTTTACAAAGTCGGTTTTCATAGATTTGATTAAAGGAATTTTATCGTCTGGGATATTCATGCCTACGACCATTCCAGTAGCTGTTTCAGCTAGTAAAATCATCGCTGCGGCATGAATTTGCCGAATGTGGTTCCGAACTTTTTTTCGGTTTTTTAGAGAAACAATTACTTCTTCTCTGCTCATTTTTTCAAAGTAAATACCAGAGGTGCCTACATAGGGGACCACTCGTCCTATTGTCCAACTTAAAAAAGAATTTGGATAGCCCTTTAAGCGATGCACCTGCTTCTCTAATCGATTCATAGTTCTAATTTTTATACAAGCGAAAGATAGGCATTTTACCGAAAGACAGTGATAAAGTTGAAGGTAAGCCTGAGTAAGAGCTTTTGGAGAGCTTACACATAAAATGTATCTTCCATTTAAACTACTCAATTTATGAGTAGTAAAGACAGCGAAGATTAGTATGAGAGAAAATATGCCCAGCCATTGGGTTACACCACTCCTATTTTTCTTAGTCAGTTTTAGCTTAGAAGCTCAAGAAGCTGCTCGTCCTAGTTTACCAGTAGGAAAGCTTAGGTCTAATATAAAAATTGATGGCTTACTTACGGAATCAGATTGGCAAACAGCGCCTTACACAGATGCCTTACTCACCACGGTTCCTGTAGAAAAAGGGCAACCTTCCGAAAAAACTATTGTAAAAGTATTGACCAATGAAAGGTTTCTGATTATTGGTATTCAATGTCTGGATTCAGACCCCGAGAAGATTATCCGCTTTTCAAAATTGAGGGATACGGATTTAGACAATGAAGATCATGTCCGAATTGTCATAGATCCTTTTCAGGATGGTCAATCTGGCTATATTCTAGCCGTTAATCCAAATGGTGCTCGGTACGATGCCCTCGTTTCTAATCGAGGGGAATCTGAAAACAGTGATTGGGATGCCGTTTGGGAAGCGGTCGCTCAAGTGGATGATAAAGGTTGGAGTGTAGAAATCCGCCTACCGATCCAAAGTATTTATTTCAAAAAAGGGCTCGCCGCCTGGGGCTTTAATGTTGAACGAAGAATTCAGCGAAAATTAGAAACCATCCGTTGGGCTAATGTACAACGTGATCAATGGTTTATTCAAACTAGTAGAGCTGGGTTAATTACAGGCTTACCAGAGTTTAACTATGGGGTAGGCATGAATGTAAGACCTTCTTTAGTGGTCCAAGAAACTAAAATTGGCGCGGATGGGCCGTCAGAGTTTGCCGTAGAAACAAGTTTGGATGCCAGTCAACGTTTGAGTCCAAATGTTTTGGCCACTTTAACAGTAAATACAGATTTTGCCGAAACGGAAGTAGATACTCGCCAAACTAATTTGACAAGATTTCCTTTGTTTTTCCCAGAAAAACGGAGCTTCTTTTTAGAGGGATCTGATATTTTTGAATTTGGATTTGGAACTGGGAGGAGTACTGTATTGCCTTTTTTCTCTAGGCGTATTGGATTGTTTCAAGGAGAGAATATTCCCGTATTAGCTGGCGGAAAAGTCAATGGTAGAATTGGGAAAACGGCCTTTGGAGGCTTGGCCATGCGTACCAAGAAATTCGAGATTGGAGACACTCAATTTGACCCCACTAATATGGGGGTAATGCGCGTGCGAAGAAATATTTTCAAAGAAAGTTCTTTTGGTGTCATTGGTTCAGTTGGAGATCCATTGGACCGGAATGGTAGCTGGATGTCAGGTGTTGATTTTACCTATCAAACGACTCGTTTTCAGGGAGACAAAAATTTCATTGCCGGAGCCTGGGGACTTTATACAGATCGTGCTGATTTAAGTGGAGATCGTTCTGCTTTTGGATTCAAGGTAGATTATCCAAATGACAAATGGGATATTGCGGCTATTTACTCGCGAATAGGAGCGGATTTTGATCCTTCTCTAGGTTTTGTACCACGTCAGGGCGTTCATTATATGCGTTTGGGGGCTACCTACGCACCCCGTCCGGAACTACCTTGGCTCCGTCAAATGTTTAATCAATTATTTGCAACCTATTATGTAGGTACGGATGGCAACTGGCAGAGTTATAGAGTATTTACTGCGCCGGTTAACTGGCGCCTAGAAAGTGGTGATCGCGTAGAATTTAATGTCAACCCACAAGGTGAAAATTTATTAGAGCCTTTTCAGATCGCAGATGAGGTCGTGATTCCTGCTGGACCTTATAATTTTGTTCGCTTTCGAATGGAGGCAGAGTTGGCTAGGAAACGACGATTTAATGGTCAATTTTCCTGGTGGTTTGGTTCTTTTTATGAAGGAAGATTAGATGAAATTGAAGCGCAAATAAATTGGAATCCCTCCACTTTGATCACCTTTGAGTTCAGTGGCTTACGGAATATTGGTCGCTTACCTTGGGGCGATTTTAACCAAACACTAGCCGGGTTACGAGTTCGTTTTAATATCACACCTGACTTACAATTGAATTCTTATTTGCAATATGATACAGATAGCCAGTCTTTTGGTGTGAATGCGCGTATTCATTGGATTTTCACACCACTAGGAGAAGCATTCCTCGTCTTTAATAACAATACCATTAATAGTGTGACGGATCGTTGGGCCTTGCAGAATAGACAAGTTATCTTGAAAGTGCGGTATAACTTTAGAGCGTAAAAATGTTCTAAAGTTTTCTATAGGCTACAATTCCCAGGTTTACTTTTTTATTAAAGAAACGTGTACAAGTTTTAGATTGCGGTAATTCACAAATCCGTTCTCCTGTGCAGCCTAAGAAAGGAATGAGTGCCATGTCTGCACAATGACTTCCAACTGCATAATAGATATCATTGTTCCACGAAAAAGCCTCCAAATAGAAGGCACAGCCAATGTCTGTTGAGGCATCAATTGGAGTCCAACCATTGGCTTCAAAATTATATTCATGAAGAGTGCACGGTGGATTTAATTCCTCTTTAGTGCAAGACCAACAAAGGCTCAGTAAAATTAATAGCGCAAATATCTTTGGCATCATTTTTTTATTGTCTAGACGATAAAGGC